>JAYUFP010000284.1:0-6430 GCA_043738665.1 Isosphaeraceae bacterium | reverse complement strand
TTTCAAGGCGGCGTTGACCTCTTCCTTGGTCACGTTCTTCTTCAAGAGTGAGGTCAGGTCGGTCACGGATCCGGTCGGGACCGGAACCCGCAAGGAGTAGCCGGTGAGCTTGCCGTTGAGGTCGGGGATGACCTCGCCGACAGCCTTGGCCGCACCAGTGGTCGAGGGGATGATGTTGATCGCCGCGGCGCGGGCGCGGTAGGGGTCTTCGTGAATCTGGTCGGCCACCCGCTGGTCGTTGGTGTAGGCGTGGATGGTGGTCATCAGGCCTTTTTCAATGCCGAAGGTTTCATGAAGAACCTTGGCCATCGGGGCGAGGCAGTTGGTGGTGCAACTCGCGTTGGAGACGATCCGGTCGGAGGCCTTGAGGATGTTGTCATTCACGCCCATGACGATGGTGGCGTCGAGCTTATCCTTGGCGGGGGCGGAGAGGATGACCTTCTGGGCACCGGCTTCGAGGTGCTTTTCCAGGTCCGACTTCTTGGTGAATCGCCCGGTCGAGTCGAGAGCGATCTGGACGTTCAAAGCCTTCCAGGGCAAGGAGGCGGGATCTTTCTCCGTACAGATCTTGACTTCCTTGCCGTTGACGATGAGCGCCTTCTCCGCAGCTTCGACGGTCCCTTTGAAGCGGCCGTGGACGGAGTCGTACTTCAGCAAGAGGGCCAGGTGCTTGGCGTCGGCCAGGTCGTTGATGGCGACGATCTCGAAGTCATTGGGCTGGGCGGCCATCGCACGAAAGACAAGCCGACCGATCCGGCCGAAACCGTTGATGCCAACACGAACCGCCATTTGTCCTGCTCCTGACGCTGCGTTTAGTTTGAATGAAATCAGATTGCGAGAGATGAAGCCGGGAGGACCGCCGCAAAATCAAGGGGCCGTCGCAACCCCATCGTCCGCGCAGACAATCGCTTGCCGTCCATCGAGTCCGGATTATAGGCGGGAGTGGAGGAGGCTGTCAACGCGGCGAGTCTTGCGTCGGTCAATCGTTGGACGTCTCCGATTCACTACTTTTCTCGATCAGTTCAACGATCGGTCGGGCAACGTAAACCCGATTCCTGGAACGGCCCGTGGCCTCAGACAGAACTTCGGCCGCAGTCAACAAGTCGATATTATTTTGGGCCGTCGGGAAGGTCACCCCCAAAGCTTTTGCCACGCCTCTCACTGTGACATAGGGACGTTCAAAGAGGAGATCGATGAGTTTGAGAAGATTGCTTGAGTTGCTGACCTGCTGAAATTTGCTCCGATACGACGTCCAAAGTTCGAGAAGTTCGCCTGCCGTGTTGACTGCCGCTTTTGATTGAACACAAACGGCGAGCAAGAAAAAGTCGACCCAACCCGACCAGTCTCCCTTCTGACTGACAGACAGGAGATGTGCCATATATTGATCGCGATGTCTTTCCAAATACGCGCTGAGATAAAGGAGCGGTTGAGTCAGACATTTCCTTTCGAGCAAGAGAAGCGAAATCAAGAGCCTGCCGATGCGTCCGTTTCCATCTTCAAAAGGGTGGATCGATTCGAATTGATAGTGGATCAAGGCGAGGTCGATCAAAATCGGTAGCGACCGCGGCTCAGAGACGTAGGCTTTACCTTGGTTGATGGATGTTTCGAGTTGGTGAAGGGCGTCGTTCATCTCCGCAACCGGCGGCGGCACAAACGTCGCCTGCGCGGGGGTTTGGCCCTCCCGACCGATCATGTTTTGACGCGTCCGAAACTCGCCGGGTTTCTTGTTCTCTCCGCGAACGCCTTCCATCAAGATCGCGTGCATCTCTCGCATGACTCGTAGCGAAACCGGGTAGGTTTCCAGTCGCTTGATTCCGTACTCCAACGCCCGCACGTAATTGACGACCTCCTGTCGGTCCGCTGTCTGTTCATCGTCGGTGGGGTCGGACTCGAAGAGCAAAAGTTCTCCGAAGCTCGTGACGGTTCCCTCAATCCGACTTGACGCGATGGCTTCTTGCCTGAGAAAGGGTCCGATCAGCAGGTGAGGATTCGGCAACATCCGCCCGACCCCCTTGAGTTCTCCCAGCGCGAGGTTCGCCTCCGCGAGCAAGCTGATGGTCTCCGTCGATATAGCGAAGCGTGGAGGGAGGGGATTCGGAACATAAGCCCAATACTCCCCTCCGGTCCCCGCGGCCCTCGCGAGTCGTCCAGGTGACTGTCCGGTGAAATCCGATGGAAGCATGTCCAAAGCTCGTCTGGTTTTAGGAATTGGAGCCGTGGCCTAATTCAAGCGAGGTTTAATACCATCTTAACTTATTAAAGATTCGTGTCAAAAACTTTAATAACAATCCTTTCGATATTGGCGCCCAACACGGCTCGGGCAGGTGGCCATGAGACAACGCGAGCCGCCTTGATCACCGCGCGGAACTCAATCCGCGGAAATCGGCGTCGTGGCCAAAACCGGCGAGTCGTTCTCAGGTGTCTACAAGCCGGTCCGGTCTCTTCGTAAGATGACGCCCGACTCACGTTGAACGATCGCCGAGTTTGTTCGCGATCGCCGTTGTCAAAAACTTGATGACACCCGGAGAATGACGATGTCCGACCGGAATCCCTTGGGCAGACGCACGACTCACTTCTTCATCATCCTTACCTTGCTGATTACCGGTCTGCAATTCGGGGCGATCTCCATGGCCGCCGCGGCACCTCCTGCCGACGACGCCGAAGCCAAGCTCGCCGCATTCTTCCAGACCTACCTCGACAAATGGTTCGCCGCCGAACCCCTTGCCGCGACTCATCTTGGGGATCACCGATTCGACGACAAGCTCGACGACCTGACTCCCGAAGCCCGTGCCTCGCGTAACAAACTCGACCGCGAAACGCTCGCCGAACTGACCCAATCGATCGACCCGGCAAAGCTCTCCCGCGACGGACGGATCGATTTCGAGATCTTCCGCCACAGCCTCGAAACCTCGATCTGGATGTACGAACACTTCAAACCGTTCGAGGACGACCCGCGCGTTTATGGCGATTATCTGAGCGAAAGCGTTTACCTCCTGTTCACGCAGTCGACCCTGCCTCAGGAGACGAACCTCAAAAATGCCCTGGCTCGGATGGCCCTGATCCCGAAAGTCGTCGACACGGCGCGCTCGACGATCAAGAATCCTCCGAAAGTGAAAACCGAAACCGCGATCCGTCAGACCGACGGGGCAATCTCGTTCTACTCCGATGAGATCTTCAGCCTCACGGGGAGCCCGCGAGGGCAGGGGGAGATGGCCGAGAAGGCCTCGACGATTGTCGAAGCCCTGAAGTCGCACAAGAAGTTTTTGAAGGACGAGATCCTGCCGCGCTCGACCGAGAAATGGCGGGTCGGCCGCGACCTGTTCGTGAAGAAGCTCGAACTGGAACTCGATTCGGGGATCTCCGCGGACGAGGTGTTGAAGGAGGCCGAGTCCGAAGCCGAGCGCGTCGAGCGCGAGATGGCCGTGGTGGCGCGACAGCTCTGGTGGACGACCTTCCCCGGTGAGGTCGTGCCCCCCGACGACGTGGCGGGGCGTCGCGAGATGACCCGGCGCGTCCTCTCGGCACTCGCCAAGAACCACGGAACCACCGATCGGCTTGTGGCCGACGCCCGCGGCACGGTGCGGGAAATCAAGGATTTCATCCGCGACCGAAAGATCCTCACGCTGCCTGATCCCGACCGTTGCCAGATCATCGAGATGCCCGAGTTCATGCGGGGCAACTCGGTCGCCTACCTGAACCCGTCACCCCCTCTCGACCGGAAAGGGGCGAGCGAGTACGCGATCAGCCCGCCCCCGGCCGACTGGACGCCGAAACAGGTTCAAAGCTATCTCGAAGAGTACAACGCCTCGATGCTGAAGATCCTGACGGTCCACGAGGCCTACCCGGGGCATTACGTCCAGCTCGCGTACAGCAACCGTCACCCCTCGTTAATCCGCAGAGTGCTGTCATCGGGGACGTTCGCCGAGGGCTGGGCGGTGTACACCGAGCAGATGATGCTCGACCAGGGGTTCGGCCAGGGTGACCTCTCGCTCCGGCTCCACCAGTTGAAGTTCTACCTGCGAGCCGTCATCAACGCGATCCTCGACCGCAAGATGCACGTCGAGGGGATCAGCGACGCCGAAGCGATGGAACTCCTTGTCGGGCGAGGATTTCAGACCGAGGGCGAGGCACTCGGGAAGGTCATCCGCTCTAAGCAGTCGGCGTGTCAGCTCTCGACCTACTTCGTGGGAAGGACCGCGTTTTACCGCCTGAGGCAGAAAGTCCAGCGGTCGCAAGGGGAGCGCTTCGACCTGGCTCGTTTTCACGAGGCCGTCTTGAGTCATGGGACTTTGCCGGTCAAGTATCTGCCGGAGTTGGTGACGAATCCTTGAAGCCGCGAGACTTCCGGATGTTCGATGATTAACGCCCGATGGCCAAGGGGATGACCCTTTCGGCCTGCGATCCGCCATCCGCCATCGGTCATCGGTCATCGGTCATCGGCCATCGGTCATCGGTCATCCGCCATCCGGAATCCGTCATTCCGTCAATAATCGCTGACAGCCGGCGAACTTCTTGCGTGATCGGGCCTTGACGACGCGACCGGCAAAGGTGATTTTCTCGACCCCAGGATCAAAGGAACCAACCCATGGTCAGCGAATCCGTCCATCTCTTCCAGAGTCTTCCATGGTACGCTTGGATCTCCATCGTGGCGATTCTGAGCGGTTGCTTCGCCGACGTGATGAGGCGGCGCTTCAGGCACATCGAACGCATCGAGATGATCCGACAAGGCATGAACCCTGATTCGAACAAGCCCCAAGGGGTCGAAGAGTGCGGGTGATCCGCGTGGCATCATCCGCCGTCCGAGGCGTTGCGGCACCTTGTCTTTCATCGAAGAATTGATATGATTCGTCGCCATGACTCTAACTCAGGGCGACGAACGGTGGCGGGTTGAGATTGAGCTGGCCCACCTCCTCGGCCGGCTGGCCGTGCTCCTGCGTCTCCAGAGGGACCGGGGGAGGACGGCGGCGGCGGACGAGGTGGGCGGGTACGTCATTGAGGACGGCGAGGCCGAGGGCCTGATCGGCGAGCTCGCCGTCGCCCTCGCGACGGGAGCCTCTCGGCCCCCGGTGTCGGGCCTGTCCGTCGGCGACACAAGCGGCGACGACCCGCTTCGGATCGCGATCCGCGCCTTCGAACTCGGAGAAGCGGACTACATCGCCTTGCTGATCGCCCTGGCGGTCGAGACCGACTCGCGGTTCGGTCGGCTCATCGCCTACTTGAACGATCATGTCGGCAAGACACGGCCGACGGTGGGGCTGGCGCTGGCTTTGGCCGCGCTCGACCCCAAGGCCGGGGTGCCTTCGCCCGCGGCGTTCCGCGAGCGGCCGGTCGTACGTGACGGGCTCCTGGAGCTGGAAGGCGAGGGGCCATTGCCCGGGCTCGCGCTTCGGGTTCCCCGTGACCTGCTCTCCAGGCTGTCGGCCCGGGGTTTCCAGGCCCCCGAGGTCGCGGGCCTCACCTATCACGCGGCCGCGGCAGGCCGGCTCGACGGCCTCGTGCTCGACGACGACCAGCGACGTCGGCTCTCGGCCTGGGCGGAGAGTGCGACCGGGCCGGAGCGCGGAACCCGTCGGGCGCTGATCGTCGCGGGCGCGCCGGGGAGCGGGCGGGCCACCGCGGCCAGGGCGGCGGCGGGTCGGGCGGTCCTGGCCGTCGCGTGTCCGGCGGAGCCGACGCCCGAGCGGCTCATGGTCGCGAGGCGTGAGTCCCGGTGGTACGGCGGCGCGCTGCTGTTCCGGTTCGCGCCCTCGGTCGCGGTCGCGGTGGACTGGCCTTCGTTCTGGGAGGGCGTGAGCCGGGTCGAGCAACCGTTGATGCTGGCGTTGCCCGAAGACGCCGTCGATGCGGCCGCGGCGTCGGCCCCGGTCGAGCCGGCGTTGGTGTCCTTCCCCGAGCCGGGCTCCGTGCTCCGCGCCAGGCTTTGGAAGGCCTTGCTTCCGGCCGTCGCGGAGGTCTCCCGGGACGACATCCACCAACTCTCCGGAAGGTTCCGGTTCGGCCCCGGAAGGATCGCCCGCGCGGTCCGTCGGGCCGAGGCCGAGTCGCGAAGTTCGACCGCTTTTGAGCCGCTCGACACCGCGGCCCTGGAACGAGCGTGCCGGGGCGTGGGAGCCTCGGGGATGAGCGGCCTGGCACAGAAGCTGGCGTTGCCGTATACGCGGGGCGACCTGGTGGTGCCGGAGATGCTCCGCGTCGAGCTCGACCTGGCCGTGACGTGGGTCCGCCGCCAGAGCAAGGTTCTGGACGATTGGGGCTTCGCCGGCCGAGTCGCCCTGGGGCGAGGCCTGACCGCCCTCTTCGCCGGGCCGCCCGGGACCGGAAAGACGATGGCCGCGCAGGTTCTCGCCCGCGACCTGGGACTGGACCTCTACCGCGTCGACCTCTCACGAGTCATGAGCAAATGGATCGGCGAGACGGAGAAGCACCTGTC
>JAYUFP010000283.1:0-6440 GCA_043738665.1 Isosphaeraceae bacterium | reverse complement strand
CATGGCTCTCGACGAACCCCGCGCGCTTCCGCCACCAGGCGTTGGGTGAAGCGTACGGGAACGCGTTGTCGCCGGGTAAAAACCGATAGCCGACCGGCTCTCCCACATGGTTAAGCGAACCTGGGTTGACGATCTTCCAAGTCCGCGCGGCTTCAAGACTGAGGTTTCCCCGCGCCGCTTTTTCCGATTTCAACGGGAAGGCACGGGCCTGGAAAGCGTTCTCGAACGGGTTGTTCTCGTCGATGGGGTCGGCCGCCACGTCGAGGCGCTGGACCGTGTTTTCAACCCCGTCGAGGTCAAAATCGAGACGCATGTTGAAGAAGTGCTGATGATTGGGTGCGTACAACTGGGGCGCGACGAGGTTGCCGTGCTTCGGCTTCTCGCCGGGTTGGGACGCGCCCAGCGAGAGGATGCCGGTGAGTTTGATCTCGAACTGGATCGTGCCGTCCTGGTAGAGGTACCAGAAGAAGCCGTACTCGTAGTTCTCCACGGTGGAGACTGACGAGACCACAAGCCGCCGCGACCGCCGGACCTCGGGCGCGTCGGGCAGGCGCCTGTCGGTGTGCTTCCAGAGGATGCCGTAATCCTCTTCGTGCATGCACACCGCGTTCTTGATCGTGAAGGGTTCGCCGCGGCTATTGCAGAGATGAGCATCAAAGTAGCGGATCAGGCCCAGGCAGTCGCAGCCCAGCACGAGGCTGTTGGCACACATGCCCATGCCGTACTCGCCGACGTCGAAGGCATTCTTCCGTCGCTGCGTCGGCCCGGGGTCGCCGTAGGGGACGACCATCTCGGTCAGCGAGGCGCGATAAAGGACGGAACGCTCGCGGCCGTCGTCGTCGTAGCGGAGATGATGGAGCGTGAGCCCTTCTCGGGCGTTGAAGCCGATCACGAACTTCCACTTCTGCCACGACACCTGATAGCCGTCCACCTCGAAGCTCGGCCCGTCGGCCTGGGCGATTTCCAGGGGCTTGATGCCGGTCCGGAACCGGTCCATGCGTGCGGCGGCGTAGTTGCCTTCGCCGGGCGGGAGCGGCCACCGTCCGTGGTCGTCGATCCGGACGACCTCCATCGTGTTCAGGTCCACGACCGGCCGCAAGCCTTCGATCGGCCGGACGTAGCCGTTGTCGGTCGGGTCGATCCGCAGGAAGCAGAGAGGACGGGCGAGACGCCGGGCGCTGTCCTCGGGTTCACCGTAATTCCCCGCGCTCCAGATGTCGACCATCACGAGGCTCGTGTCATCGACCCCTGTGTGCTCCTTCAGCTTCGCCTTGAACTCGGGACTGTTCAGGACCGCCTGCTCACACTCTTCCTGCTCGTCGATCGTCATCGTCGGCTGGACGCCGGGGATGTGCTTCCAGGACAGCAGTTTGCCCTCGGTGATGGAAAGACTCGTCTCGAAACAGGAGTTCGTGGCGTTGTCGAACAGGACGGCGAAGGCTTCCCGTGGCGGGGTTGCGTCACCGTTGGGGTGGTGCATGGCGCCTTTGTCGGGCTCCTTGAGTGCGACCGAGACGAACCTCGTGGTCGCCGTGACCTTCCCTTCCCGCTTCAGGAGGTCAACCGTGGCGCGGACCTCTTGCGCCGTCAGTGGTTCGAGGCAATGCCTCGCCGCGCGCGCGGACGTGCCGTTGAGCGGAGTGATGTTGATCAGTGTCGACACAGGCTCTCCTCGTTTGACGGGTGCCGAGGTGCCAGGTTGTTCGCCGGGAGAGAACGACGAAGGAGACGCCGGCTGACGACGAGTCGGCCCGAGACCGCGTCTCACAAAACACCCACGATGATCTTGGCGAACCGGGCGACGCCGGTCAAGCGCCTTGGCTTGGTCAGGCGAGCACTCAGCAGACTCCGATCCACTCTTTATGTTCTCTGATCGGAGAGCGAATCAACGCGTTTGATAGAGCCTGAGTTGCTCCTCATCCAACTCGACCCCGAGGCCGGGTCCGCCCGGCACTTTCGCGCCTTCCGGGCCAAGGGAGAGGGGCGTCTTCAGCAGGTCGGCGACGTGATAGTGAGGGCCGAGGATGTCGGACGGGTAGGTTTCACTATCGATGTTCGCGACCGCGCAGGCCAGGTGGATCATGGCGGCGGTGCCGATCCCCAGTTCGAGGTTGCTGCCGATGTGACAGACCACCCCCGCCGCCTTCGCGACCTGGGCGATCTCCATCGAGGCGGCAATTCCGCCGTTCTTCCCCGGATAAACGCTGATCACGTCCACGGCGCCATCCCTCAGCAGGTTCCACGCATCAGCGAGAGTGAACGCACTCTCGTCCGCCATAATCGGGATGCCGCTCAACTGTCGTAGCATCGCCATCGACGCATTGTCGCCGGGAGGGATCGGCTGCTCGGCGACGAGGACGTCATAGGGTCGGAGCCGTTGGAGGGCGTGCCTCGCCGTCGTGAAGTTCCACCCGCAGTTCGAGTCGATCGTGATCCGGACGTCGGGCCCCGCCGTTTCTCGAACCGCTTTGACCCTCGCGACGTCGCCTTCCAGGTCGATCCCCGTCTTCACCTTGAGGGTGCGAACGCCGAGGGCGAGGAACTCCTCGGCCAGGGTCCGCACATGGTCGAGATCGAAAGCCCCGATCACCATCTTGGTCGGGATCAGGTCTCGGACCTTACCTCCGAGCAACTGGTATACTGGAACGTCCGCCGCCTTGCCCGTGATGTCCCACAAGGCCATCTCGATTCCGGCCTTGGTGAACGGGTTAAGCTTGATGACCCGGTCCATCAAGGCACGGGCACTGTTGATCGAGGTCGGGTCGCGGCCGACGAGCACCGGCGCGATCAGCTCGCGGACCGCCCAGACGCACGAGGCGCTCGTCTCCCCGGTCCACCTCGGCGCGACGGTCGCTTCGCCCAACCCTTCAAGGCCCGAGTCGGTTTTGACCCGGATGATCACATAATCCGAGGTCACGTGATCTCCGTGGGCCGTGCGGGTGTGCCGGGTCCGCTTCAGCGGGACGCTGACGGGTATGGCCTCGATCGCGGTAATCTTCATGTGGGACTGCCTCGGAAATGACAAGAAGGCTCACGAAGCGGCACGGACCGCCGGCTTGTTCGGGTTCAAAACCAGGCAACTGAGCGCGGCCGCCATCTGGATTCCGGCGATCAGCAGCAGGAAGGAGTTCCAGTCGCCTCTGCCCTGGTCGAGCCCCTGGAACATCCGGCCCACGACTTTCGGGCAGACCCAGGCCCCGATGTTTCCCGCCATGTTCATGACGGCGAACCCGGTCGCCGAGTGCCCGGCGGTCAGGTCGATGGTGCAGGCCCATTTCCCCGGCATCGCGATCCCCGTGAAGAACATGCCCAGGGCGATCACGCCGACCGCGAGCACCGGTGAACGGATCAAGGTGGCAACGCAAGCCGCAATCGCACAGAGTGCCAGGCCTGCGGCGGGCAGGACCGAGCGGCTCAGCCAACGGCTTCCGGTCCGCTTCAGGATGAGGTCGATCAGATAGCCGCCCACAAGACTACCCACGACGATCGTGAAGAGGGGAAGGACCGTCAAGTCCCCCGCGTTTGTCACGTTCAGGCCCCGGCCTTTTTGCAGGTAAGCCGGGAACCACGTGATGAAAATGGCATAGCCGAAGGCTTGAAAGAACGCCTGCGTGCAGAGCGCCCACATGCCGGCCGACCCCAGCATCGCGAGCAATGCCGCCCCGAGCGAGAGCGAAGGCGTCTCGGCATGCGCTGTCACCGCCGGCTCGGAGTGACGGATCAATTCCAGTTCGCGTTCATTCACCGCGGGGTGTCGGTCCGGGGTGTCGCGAAACCAGGCCAGGAACCACAAGGCCCAGGCCGCCCCGATGAGGGCGTACAGCAAGAACGTCTCCCGCCAGCCGAAGACGGAGAGGAGCCGTGCCGTCAACGCACTCGCGAGCACCGCGCCGGCCGACATGCAGGCCGTGATGACTGAACTCGCAAAGCCGTGCCGCTCGCGTGGAAACCAGTCGCGGATCGCCATGATCGTCACCGGAAAGAGCCCGGCCTGGGCGACCCCAAGCGCGACGCGCGACCAGTATAACAGTGATATCGTGTGTGAACGCGCCGAAAGCACGGTCGCCGCCGCCCATAAAAGCCCCATCAACGCGAGTGAGACCCGGGCGCCCAGCCGGTTGCCCAACAGCCCCCCGGGAAGCTGGAACCAGAAGTACCCCAGGAAAAAGGCCGAGTAGACGTCGCCCATCGCGATATCGGAGATCCCCAGGTCTCCTTGAATCGTCGTGCCCGCTGGAGAAAGACAGACTCTCAGTAGATACGAGAGGATCGCGCCCGCCGCCAACGCCCCGAGCACCACGTAACGGACTTGCGTCGGGCGTTCGGTCATCACGTTCGGCATCGCGGCCTCGTCGTGTGTGGTGGCATCATCTGATGACACTGTCATGACAGGAACCTTTCGAGGACGTTCGCCGTGATCCTTGACACTCGCTCGTCAACCAGGATCGAACTCGGCCATGTGATCGAGCCGACCGAGAAGACCCCGCCGCCCGATTCCGTCTCGTAAGTGACCAGGTCGGCCCCGCCATCCTGGAGGTTGGTGCCTCTGGCAAAGGCTTTCACATTCTGCGGCGAGCTTTTCGAGATCTTGTCAGTCTCATGCCCCGACGCACCTCCGGGACATCTCATGTGGAGACTGTCCTCGCCGAAATGGTCCCCGTTCTTGAGACCGGTTCCGTGCAAGGCCCAGTGATCCTGATCGACGACGCGATAAGGCGCACTCGTCATGATCCCCCGGTCGTCGAACACGACGCCGAGCAAGCTCGCTTCGGATTCGCCCGATAGGTGGAACCGGCTCTCAAGCCCCCGGCGCTCGACCTCGCGGGCGTCTCCATTTTTCACGACCATCGAATTGCCATCGTCGGCGATCACCACCTCGCAATTGATGCCGTTGCCCCCCAGGTACATCAGGCGCCCGCCTTTCCGCACCCAGTCCTTGACCTTGTGGTACATGGTGAGCGACCAGTACTCGGGATGGGTGCTGATGATCAAAACCCGGTAGGCATCCAGGTTCAACACGCCCGAATGGAGTTGGCTCTCACCATAATAATCGTAAGCGAAACCCTCCCGCTCCAGCCAGCCGAGTAAACGCCACTCCGCCGACGCGAGGTGGCACGACGCCCGCCCTTCGATCGGGTCGGTGACCGTCTCCGATTCGTCGATGTGGTTGATCGGCTCGGGGCGGTCGAACGAGAGGGGCGCGTAGACCTCCACCCCGTAAGTGATGTTGTCCGGGTCGGTGTAACGCCTGAGGTCCTGTCGCGAGTTGACGGTGGGGGTCGGCGGTAACTGGTCGGGGTTGATGTAATTGCTCCGCCCGCCGAAGCTGTTGTACGCGTTCCAGGTGATGTTCGAGGCGAGCACCGCGACGGGCGCCGACGGCGCGGCAGGCGCGACGATCCACGGAAACGAGAAGGCCGCGCCTTTCGCGGTCCTGGCGTGGAAGTAGTACAGGCCCGAACGCGCCGGGGCGGGGACGAACTGCGTGTGGTGCGGGTTCGTGTAGCCTTGCGTGTTCCAGGCCACACCGATCTGCGTGCAGTCGCCGTCGGGAGTGATTTGCATGGTGGCACGAGGGCCGTGTTCGTCGAACCACCCGAGCGGCTTGACGAGTTCCTTCTTCCAGCCGCACCGCCAGAGTGCCAGTTTATAGGGCTCGACCGAGTGGACACGGAACTCCGATTGCTCTCCCGACCGTACCCACTTCGGCCAGGCGTAGCCGAGCAACCCGTCGGCCAGGAGCCGGAACTGGATAGGCTCGGCGCCAGGTTTGATCTCGACCCGCACGCTCTTCGCGCCATAGCCCGCCTTGAAGAGCGTGACTTTGTAAGGCCCGGGCGCGAGGTCGGCGTGGACCGAACCGCTGGCGCGCGAGCGAACCTCGACGGAGTGGCCGGGAGTTTCGAGGCTCTCGAATTCGAGCTGGACGTCGGGGATCGCCACGTAACGCTCGTCACTCACAAAGGCGATTCGCATGGGTCACCGCGTGGTCGAAGGGAGGTGCTCGGAGAGGTCGCCCCCTGGTCGATCCAGCGAAACATCAGGGCCATTCGCTCAGGGCTGAGCGGGGAACTTTCGGGGGGCATCCGGAGCGTCGCGTCGGCCCCGGCCAAACGCTCGACAAGGGGACTCTCGTCGGAGTGCCCGGGAACGACCGCGGGGCCGCCGTCTCCTCCACCGCGGATCGATGTCCCCGTGTCGAGACGGAGATGCGCCCTCTGTTTCAACGCACCGTTGCAGGCGTGGCAGCGCTGTTTGAAGAGGGGCTTGATCAGTCGGTCGTAGTCGATGGAATCGGCACCCGATGCGGCGCCGCACAGCACGAGGACCAGCAACAACGATCGTTGAAGAAGGCGGGCCGACGTGCCGCATCCTGTCAACCCCGTCCGGAACGAGGTGTCGCGGGCCGTTGTTCGGAGTCGAGTTCGTTTCATGCCCTC
>JAYUFP010000282.1:0-2041 GCA_043738665.1 Isosphaeraceae bacterium | reverse complement strand
GAACTTCCGACGGACCGTTTCCGTGCGGCTGATATCTGCCATCACTCCAGCAGACCAGCTCTTACGTATTTCATCAAGTTATTTTTGCCCAGTTTCTTATTTAGAAAACCGGCGATCGTCAGCCCAACCGCCGGACGGTTGTTGGCGGCCGTCGCCACATCCACACTGCCAAGCGTGAAGACCGATGCGTCCGCGGCCACGACGAAATTCTGAGTGGCCCGGTCGTTCAGGAGGACGCCGGTCCCGTTACTCGTAAGGCCGAAATTCGTGCTGTCGATTTCGTGGAAATGTTGCTCTTGGCCTGTGGGATTGCCGAAGACGAAGCCCGAGCGCGTGATCGGGGCGTTGTAGATCGTGTTGCTAAAGCCCTCGAATGTGACGAGAACACCCGCCCGCGCTGGAGACGCCGCCCCGACCGCCAGACCGAGCACCGCTACCGCCAGACTGAAGCGCTTCATTCCGTTCATCATGTGTCTGCCCTCCTCTTTGTTGGTGGGAATCGTATCCGAAACCGTGATGGAGACTTCGGATGCGAAAGGATTCTCATCCCAACCTTGCCTTAACGCAAGGGGGATCTTGAACCAACCGGATCGAATGACGACCTGACGCAACGAAAACGCTCCCAATTGGTGAAACTTAGGGTTGAGGTTCTCTCGTCATTCGTTTTCAAGAAACCGCTTGTCGCTTGTTTCCACGGAAGACGTGGCGTGTGTTGATCGCCACAGCCCTTTTTTTTGGAGGATCCGCTGTGGGGATCATCCGTCGCGGGATGATCCGGATGAGGATGGTCCTCGGGGCGTGGCTTATGAGGCCGCGACCGAAACCTCCTGGCGTTCCACGGCGCGGCCGTATGGATCAACCGACTCCGCCCCGACCCGCCGTCCCGCCCTCCGACTCGACCGTGAAACAACTCCGACGTGCGGGGCTCAATACGCAACGCGGGGACGGACGCGGCACAAGGTCGAAGGGCGGGACGGCGAGTCGGGATCGGCTCGGAAGCCTCATCTCGGGGCCTTACCTGACCGCACCGAAATACGGGTCGGGGTTCGCCATGACCTTGGCGAGACACCCCTGGCAACAGAGAAACACACTGCGGCCGCCGCGAGTCACTTTGATCGGCGTCCCCATCGAGCCCAGCGATTTCTTAGTCACCACGCAGACCCGTTGAGCCTTGATGGCTGGCTGGTCGGCTTGCGAGGCGCTGGTGTATGTGATCGCCGCCGGTGCGGGTGCGAGCCTGACGGCCGGGGCCGGTAGTGACCGAGTCAAGGTAAACGGGACGGCGAACGACGCGGAAGGTTCGACCGGGTCGGGCAAGCCGGCGACCTCGAACGTCGCCTTCGCACCTTTGGCCGGGACCTTGCTCAGGTTGATCGCGCAATCAAGAGATTCCTTCGCCTGGCCGGGGGCGCTGAGCGGGCGGTTGAACCAGGGCTGAGTCGAGTTCGGGTGGTAAAAGGTCACGGTCCCCGACATTCTCGCGGCGTCCAGGGGCTTGCCGTCCATCCCGTAGGGGTAGACCTTGACGCCCGTGGCCGTGAGGACGACCTCGAAATGATAGTGCTTGGTCCTCTCCAAGGTGCCGCCGCGCGGGCCGGTGCCCTGGTCGCGGCCGTCTTGCGCCCGGGACGCGCCGACCAGAACAAGTCCGAGCGCCGCGGCGACTGCGAGCGACTTCAGCCGAGAAACATGCATCACGTACTCCTCCATGTGAAAGGAAGGGGCGGGTCCTCCGAGCTTTTCCCGGAGGACCCGCGAAGCTGACTTTTTATTTCTTCTTGAGGGCCATCCGACAGTACGGACACGTCGCCGGTCCCGCTGAGACGACATTCGGGTGCATCGGGCAGGTGTAGCTCGCGGCCGCGGCCCCGGAGGGTTGGGCGGCGGCCCCTAAATTCATACCTTGCATCGGCGCGGCCGGTGGTGCGGGTGCGGGCGCGGCGGCACCCATGTCCATTCCTTGCATCGGTGCGGCGGGGGCCGCCGATGGAGCCGAGGCTCCCATGTTCATGCCTTGCATTGATGCCGCGGGGGCCTGCGC
>JAYUFP010000281.1:0-6449 GCA_043738665.1 Isosphaeraceae bacterium | reverse complement strand
GGCCGAGACGCGGAAAGGGAACGACCAGGGGACCGAGTGCTCAATCTTCGCTGATCCGACGTTGAAGCACCCGAAGACCTTTCTCAGTTCCTTCGCCGTCGAGACGCCACGGTGGACCGAGGACCGGAGGCGAACCGATCGCCCCCGTTCTCCCGCCCCCGGCAGCCCGACCCGACATAGGGGAGCGTATTCGTGCGTTACTGGAGCATCCTGTTCGCCTTCGCCGCGGTCGCGAGCGTCGCGGTCTTTCTGTACGCCCCGTTCGCGCCGGACTGGTGGCTTCCGAACCCATCGGGCGAAGGGGGCGGCTCCGTCATTTCGACTTCGGGGCGACAGATCGACAGCCTGTTCGTCATCATCCTGTGGATCACGGGGATCGTGTTCATCGGCACGCAGGTCGCCCTGGTTTACGTCGCGTATCGCTACGCCGACCGGCCGGGAGCTGTGGCAACCTATTTCCACGGCAGTCAGCGGCTTGAAGTGGTCTGGACCATCGTTCCGGCCGCGATTCTCGTCTTCATCGCCCTTTACCAGATGGGAACGTGGGCGAGCATCAAGTTCAGAACCGCGATGCCCAAGGTTCAGCCCTTGGCCGAGGTGACAGCTCGCCAGTTCCAGTGGGTCTTCCGCTACCCGGGGCTCGACGGCAAGCTTCACACTCCGGATGACCTCGTCACGGTCAACGACTTGCACTTCGTGAAAGACAAGCCCGCGTTGATCCACCTCCGCTCCAGCGACGTGCTGCACTCGTTCTTCCTGCCGCAGTTCCGGGTGAAGCAGGATGCCGTTCCCGGTTTGACGATCCAGGTCTGGTTCGACTCGAACCGCGCCGGAGCTTACGAGCTCGTCTGTGCCGAGCTTTGCGGCTGGGGCCACTACAAAATGCGGGGAAACGTGACGGTCCACGAAACACAGTCGGAATTCGACGAATGGCAGGCCAAGGCCGTCGCCGAACAAAGCCGTAGCCAACTCACCATGGCCGACGGTCCGAAGGGGGAGATCAACCCGCGATGAGTCTCGACCACGCCAAGAGCACGACGACCGCGACATACGCCCACGGCGAGGACGGCCACGGGCATGCCGATGCTCACGACCACATTCACGAAAAACCGACGAACTGGCTCTGGCTTTACGTCTTTTCAACGGACCACAAGGTCATCGGCATCCAGTTCCTCTTCTCGGGATTGATCTTTTTCGTCCTTGGCGGGCTGCTGGCTCTGGCCGTGCGATGGCAACTGGCCTGGCCGTGGTCGACGATGCCGATCCTCAACAAGCTGCTCTGGTCGAGCGCGTCGTACGGCTACCGGATGCCCCCGGAGTTCTACAACAAGCTGTTCACGATGCACGCCACGATCATGATCTTCTTCGTGGTCATCCCGCTGCTGACCGGAACGTTCGGCAACTTCCTGATTCCCCTGATGATCGGCGCGCGGGACATGGCGTTCCCGAAGCTGAACATGTTCAGCTATTGGGCGATGCCGCCGGCCATGATCCTGATCATGTATTCCTTCTGGGTTCCGGGAGGACCGGCGGAAGCGGGGTGGACGAGCTATCCGCCGCTCACGACCTCGGCATGGTCGACCCCCGGCTCGCTCAACGGACAGACCCTGTGGCTCTCCGCGCTCCTCTTCGCCGGGATCTCGTCGTTGATGGGATCGATCAACTACATCACGACCATTCTCATGCTCCGCGCCCCCGGCATGAAGATGTTCCGGATGCCGATGACGGTCTGGGCGATGTTCATCACGGCCCTCCTCCAGGCGTTCGCGCTCCCCGTTCTGACCTCGGCCCTGATCATGCAGCTTCTGGACAGGACCGTCGGCACCAACTTCTTCTCGCCCTACAACTGGTCGGTCGGGAACGCCCCGGCGAAGGTCGGCGGCGGACAGGTGATCCTCTTCCAGCACCTGTTCTGGTTCTACTCGCACCCGGCCGTCTACGTCATGATCCTGCCCGGGATGGGGATGGTGTCCGACATCATCGCCACCTGCTCGCGGAAGCCTCTTTTCGGCTACAAGCCGATGGTCTTCGCGATCGCCGGGATCGCCGGGTTGGGCTTCATCGTCTGGGGACACCACATGTTCCAGTCCGGCATGAACCCCGCGCTCGGCGCGACGTTCATGCTCTCGACGATGATGATCGCCCTCCCCTCCGCGATCAAAGTCTTCAACTGGCTCGGGACCATGTGGGGCGGCCGGATTATCTACACGACCGCCATGCTCAACGCGATGGCGTTCGTGGCCATGTTCATCATCGGCGGGCTCTCCGGCATTTTCATGGCGGCCACCCCGATCGACATGCATATTCACGACACGTACTTCATTGTCGGGCACATTCACTACGTGCTGTTCGGCGGCAGTATGTTCGCCCTCTTCGGGGCGATCACGCACTGGTTCCCGAAGATGTTCGGCCGGCTGATGGACGAGCGACTCGGCAAGATTCACTTCTTCCTGACGTTCCTGTTCTTTAACGGCACGTTTTTCATGATGCACATCGTCGGGATGCACGGGATGCCCCGACGTTACGCCGACTACACCGGATTCCAGTACCTCAACAATGCGAGCGTGATCGGCATGAACCAGTTCATGACGATCAGTGCCATCGGCCTAGGGCTTGCCCAGATCATCTTCGCGTTCAACTTCCTTTACAGCATCGCGGCGGGAAAGAAGTCGGGGGATAACCCGTGGCACTCGAACTCGCTGGAGTGGATGACAACCTCACCGCCCGAATATTACAACTTCCTCAAGATCCCGACGGTCTACCACGGGCCGTATGAGTACAGCGTGCCGGGTCACCCGTCCGACTTCATGCCTCAGACCGAACCCAGGCTGGTCACCGACCCGCCGATCGACCCGGTCATGGGCGACGCCTGACCCGCGACACGCGGGTCGCAAGCCGACTCCGTGGCGGCCCGTGATCGTGGTAATCCCCGATCACGAGCCGCCGAAACCGTTCGCGTTGGACTATCATCGACTCCCGATCCACGATGACCGCCAAGCCGCTCTCCACAGAATCCCGGAACCCGCCTCGTTACCGGCGCGGCACACACCGTGTCGCCTTGCTGGCGACCGCGTTCACGTTGCCGCTGTTATTTCTCGGCGGGTCGGTCACGTCGTACGGGGTGGGCATGGCCGTGCCCGACTGGCCGACGACCTTCGGCGCCAATATGTTCCTCTACAACTTCTGGAACGCCCCGTTCGGCGTCCAGGTCGAACACTCTCACCGACTTTACGGTTCCGCCGTGGGCTTGGCGACGATCGTTCTTAACGCCTGGTTCTTCGCGTTTGAACCGCGGAAATGGGTCAAGGGATTGGGCCTGCTGGCACTCGCCGCCGTCATCGCTCAGGGGGTCATGGGGGGACTACGGGTCAGCCAGATCTCGACCACCTGGGCCGCGTTTCACGGCGCGTTCGGTCAGGCGTTCTTCGGTTTGATGATCGCTCTCTGCGTGATCACAAGCCGCGGCTGGATCGAATTCGAAGCGAAGAAACCCGACCCGGCAAACTTGCGGACGTGGTCGATCGCACTCCTGGCGATGGTTTACGCCCAGATCGCGGTCGGAGCCTGGTTCCGTCATTTCAAGACGGCACCCGCCCTCTGGTCGCATATTGTTATCGCGGTGGCGGTCCTGGGACTCTCGCACGCGACGGCGGCGAGGGTCCGGAAGCGTGGAAGTGATTTCCCATCACTTCGACCCTCGACAAGGGCCGTGTCCCGGGCATCGACGTTGCAGGTCGTTCTCGGACTGCTCGCGCTCTGGCTCATGCTGCCGCTGGGAGGGAATCCGAGGCCTCCGTCGCTCTGGCAGGCCATGCTTCGTACCGGCCATCAGACGAACGGAGCGCTCTTACTGGCGGCGTCGGTCGTGCTCACTCTCCGTTCCCGACACCTGCTCTCGCCGATCACACGCGGAGCCGCGATCGATCCGTCACGGTCCACCCCGGACATTCCCCTTCGCAGCCTGGAGGCCGTCGCGTGAAGACCGCCGTTTCCTTCGGTTCTTCGATCCCCGTCTCGTCGGGCACGACCGAGTCCGCAGGTCTCGCGCTCGCCGAAGCCCGCGGCAGGATTTCCGCATTCGTCGCGCTCACCAAGCCCCGGATCACCGTCATGGTGCTGATCACGGTGGCGACCGGTTTCCTGCTCGCGGCCCGGGGGGGGTCGAACCCGTCGACCCTGCTCCTGACCTTGTTGGGGACAGGCATGGTCGCCAGCGGCGCGAGCACATGGAACCAGGTGCTCGAGATCGCCCGCGACCAGAGAATGCGACGGACCCGCAATCGTCCGTTACCAAGCGGGGTCGTCTCGCCGGGTGAAGCGGCGAGTTTCGGCATCGCCTTATCGCTGACAGGTCTGGCGATTCTGGCGATCGGGACGAACCTGACCGCCGCATCGGTCGCGCTGGCGACCTTCATGCTTTACGTCTTTGTTTATACGCCTCTGAAGCCGCTCACGACACTGAACACGGCCGTCGGCGCCATCCCCGGGGCATTGCCGCCGGTGATCGGCTGGGCGGCGGCGACCGGACAGTTGTCCGTCGAGGCCTGGGCGCTTTTCCTGATTCTCTTCCTCTGGCAATTTCCGCACTTCCTGGCGATCGCCTGGATCTATCGGGAAGACTATGCCCGAGGGGGGCACATGATGCTCCCGATCGTCGACCCCACCGGCGCGATCACCGGTCGACAGGCTGCGTTCCACGCCCTGGCGTTAATTCCCGCGGGGCTTTTGCCCGCGGCGATCGGCCTGGCCGGACCTTATTATTTCGCCGGAGCCCTGGCCCTCGGGATCTTTTACCTCGTTTACTCGGTGAGATTCTGGGCTGACGTTTCCGACTCATCCGCAAGACGGCTGCTCCGGGCGTCGATCATCTATCTTCCGTTAATCCTCCTGCTCTTACTGTTGAACCCGCTGCCGGCCTGATCCGAGAACGGCACGGAGGCGGCTATGGCTTACGCTTACGCTCCGAAACGAACCGAGGTGGACCCCGCGATGGCAGACCATTCCGCCGCCCCCACGGCCCCCTTGCACGCACCTTCCACGAACCATCAGGCGCCGATCACGCCCGGCAAGGTGGCGATGTGGCTTTTCCTGGCCACCGAAATCATGTTCTTCACCGGCCTGATCGGGTCTTACATCGTCCTCAGGGCAGGCAGTCCCGCGACTGCGTACAGTAACCTTTATTCCCCGGGGACCAACCTGAGCCGGTTGGCGGACAAGAAGGGCGTGAAACTCGAAACCGTGGGGTCAAACGCCGGCCAGGTCGCCGAAGTGATTCACAAGGCGGCGAACATCAGCGCGGGCGCCGCTCACGACCTCGTCGAGCATGTCCCCCACACGGTTGTCTTCGGGGTTTCAGAAGCCGACGCCAAGAAGGTTGTCGATGAGCTCAGTCAGGTGGGGGCCACGGCGAAAGTGGAGGATCTCAATACCCACAAATGGCCGATCCCTTACGACGAGGAAGTCAACCCGCTCTCGATCAACCTGACGGCGGCCAATACGTTCGTCTTGATCTGCTCCTCGGTGACCATGGTTTTGGGCCTCGGAGCAATTCAGCGTGGCGATAAGCGAAAGTTAACGCTTTACCTCCTCGCCACCGTGCTCATCGGCTCGTGCTTCCTCGGCGTCCAGGTGTATGAGTATTACCAACTCATGCTCGGCCACCACTACCCGCCGGGGATCAGCGCGACCAGCCACTTCCGTCCAAGCGTGAGCCTGTTCGGCTCGTGCTTCTTCACCATGACGGGCTTTCACGGGGCCCACGTGGCGGGCGGGGTCGTCATGCTGACCACGATTTTGATCGGGTCGCTGATGGGCCGGTTCACGAAGGAACGTCACGCGCCAGTCGAACTCGTCGGCCTTTACTGGCACTTTGTCGACCTCGTCTGGATCATCCTCTTCACGGTCGTATATCTGATCTGACCTGAAACCCTCTTCAGAAAGGAGGCCTCCGATGGCCGAAACTCACCTGACCGCCTCCGAAGAGATGGAGGTCGAGGCACACGCCCCGTACATCAAAGTGTTTTTCACGCTCGCGGTACTGACGCTCGTCGAGTACTTCTACGCGATGATCTTCACCAACTCGTTCACGACATTGGTCCTCGGCCTGATGTTCCTCGCGGTGATCAAGGCCGGGCTCGTCGGCTGGTTCTTCATGCATTTGAAGTATGAGGGAAACTGGGTCTTCGGCATGCTCGTTCCCGCCGGAATTCTCGCCTGCGTCCTGGTGTTTCTCCTCATTCCTGATATCGCCATGCACGCTTCTGAAGAAAGTGCGGCGGACGACGAAGGGATTTCATCGATCACGATCTCCGCGCCGGCCGCGCCGGCCGCTGTTCGGGCACCCGCCGCCGTCTAAGGCGCAGCGAAGCAATAAGTTGAGCAAAAACCGTGGTCGTTAGCGGCTGTCTTCGAGGGGAAAGGGTGCCACGGGTCGTACTCGCCCCGTGCCC
>JAYUFP010000280.1:0-6451 GCA_043738665.1 Isosphaeraceae bacterium | reverse complement strand
CCTTGCCTTCTCTATGACCTCGGTACGACGACGAACAGGAGGTTCGCGAATGCCCGCCGTAAAGAACGTGGCCCGGGGGGTTGTCATCTGGTTGACATTGGGCGCTGTGGCCCAAGCCGACGGTATCGATTCGAGTTCCTGGCGTTCGAGCGGAAGTTGGTACTTTTTCTTCCGGGGAAACTCCAGCCGAATCGACTCCTCCCTCCCTAACACCACCCTTTACGCGACTCCGCCCGCCTCCCAACCGGTTTCGGCACCTCCTGTCGTGACTCCCACGGTCAACACCGCATCGCCCGCCTTCGCCCCGATTCAAGCTCCTGCGCCTGTCGTCCAGCCTGCCGTCGCGGCCTCGACTCCGAGTTCGTTCAATTCCGCTCCCCCAGTCAGCCCGGGCAGCACCTACGACGCCTTCATCAACATGGGATCATCAGGCTTTCTCGAGGCCAACCAATTGGCCACGGGTAGCCCGCAGGCATGGTATCTCAGCCCGACGGTCGAGAAGCTTTACGGCGGCGTGCCTACCGCCGTCCAGCAGCAGCAATTCACCGACACCGTGCTTTCCCGCGTCGAGCAAACGTTCGGCCTCGCCGGTCTGCATCCGTCGATCACGACCGACCCGAGCGCCGGGGCCAACCACACGTTGAGCGTTGTCTCAGGTGCTTCCTACGGTCCCAACCCAAACGCCATCGGGATCACCGACGTCGGTAACAGCGGATTCGGCTTCATCGACAAGCTGAACTACGGCAACAACATCAACTCGCTCGAATGGGCCGTCGCTCACAACGTTTCTCACGAGTTGATGCACTCCTTCGGGGTTGGGAAGCATCCGGATACGACGGGTAACTACATCGACGCGGCCACGGCGTCCTGGGACCTGCTGACCAATGCGAATTCGACGTTTAGTCCCGACGCGGTGACGGCGATCAAGGCGACCAATTTCGGCAACCTCGCGGGTTCAAGCTCGCTGGGTGCCCAGGGGCTCGCTCAGAACGTCGATGGTAACCAGGAGATCCTCGCGGCTCCGGTCCCTGAGCCCGCCACTCTGCTGATCTGGGGCCTGGTCGGCTGTGGAATGATCTCGTTTCGTTCCCGAATGACCTCACGCCGCGCCGCGTGAGGTTTGAGTTCGCGGTGAACCCTTTCCGAAGACAGAACAAAGACACGCAACCCGGCCGAAGTCGGGAGAGCGTGTCTTTCTTATTGGCGGATCAGACGATCGCCCCGTCCGGTCGCGGTCAATCGCCGCGGGGTGGCGTCTATGAACCGGGCGAGTGCGCCTTTTTCCTGGTATGATTGATTTTCCTTGAGAATCGACACCTCCCTTGAGTCTGAATCTTGTGATGAGCCTTCCTGGCGCGATCGTTCTGGGCTTATTCTTACTCATCCTTCCCTGGCTGCTGATGCCTCGACGACGGAGCGCCGAACTCATCGGGTTCGTCGGGCTCCTCTGGTGGATGAACGCTTTCTATTGCGGTTTCATGCACAGACTGAGAGTCGAGGGGACCGATACGTTGCCGATCGAGGGGCCGGCCATCTTGATCAGCAACCATACCTGCTGCATCGATCATATGCTCCTTCAGGCCGCGACGCGTCGCCTCCTAGGTTTCATCATCGCCAAAGAGATTTACGAGATCTGGTGGTTCAAGCCATTCTGCGACCTTAGCGGTTGCATACCCGTGAATCGCGATGGTAAAGACCTCGCCGCGATGCGTGCCGCGCTTAAGGCATTGGGGCAGGGGAGGGTGATGCCCGTCCTCATCGAAGGCAAGATCACGCCGAAGTCGGGAAGAGTCCTCGGTCCCGGAAAGCCCGGAGCGGCCTTCCTGGCGCTTCGGACCCGGGTTCCGGTCATCCCCGCCTTTGTCTATGGGACGCCCGAGACGAACCAGATTTTCCCTTCATTGTTTACTCCCTCGAACGCCCGAGTCCTGTTCGGAACACCCGTCGATCTCTCCGACATTCGCAATCGTGACGAGAGCGACCGAGACCGGCTGTTCGACGCCACCGAAAGGATGATGGAGGCACTCGAAGCGCTTCGGAATCAGGTCTGGGGCGGGCAGGATCGTGTCGTCGAGGAGAAGGTCGAAGAACCTCTGCGGGGCCTCTCCGATGGAGCGAGACCTCAAGAACGTGCTCGAGAGATATCCAGCACAGGCGCGGCCGTGGGATGACCCCGTGCCCCTCGGCAACGCGGGGGGGCTGAGCGGTTCACGTTTCTGGAGGTACTCCTCCGGGTACGGCATGCTTCTGGCCCGGGAATGGCCGGTCGACGGGCCTCCTCCCACACAGTTGGATCGCGTTCACGGCTGGCTGCGCGACGCCTCGCGCCTCGGGTTCGTTCCGACTCCCGTGGCCGCGCTTGACGGGCGAACCTACCGCGAGGAAAATGGCCGACTCTGGGAAATCACTCCCTGGCTGCACGGCAGCGCCGACAGTGGCCGACCACCGAACGCGGACCACGTCGCCTCGGCCTTTTTGGCGCTTGCGGCGTTCCATCAATGCCTCGCCGTTCATCGGATTGTAGGCCCCAGCCCGGCCGTCCTCCTGAGGCTGGAGGAGTTGAGGGGCCTGATCCACGGCGGGCTGAGTCGTCTCGACGAGTTGCTCTCGCCCCGTGGAGCCGAACCCATCGCGGCGCCGGCTGGGGAGTGGGTCGCGATGGTCCGAAAGCACGGTCATGAGCTGATCGATAGGCTTTCGCGCGCTTCCGCCCTTCAGATCTCTAGACAGCCGATCCTTCGCGACGCGCGTCCCGAGCACTTCCTGTTCGAAGGAGCCTCAGTGGCGGGTCTGGTCGATTTCGGAGCGATGGGAGTCGATACCGTCTCCGCCGACCTCGCGAGACTCGTTTCGGAATGGCTCGACCCGAAAGACCCCTTGCTGCTTTCCGAAGCGTTGAGTGCTTATGAGTCGCTACGTCCACTCAGCGCTTCGGAGCACACACTGTTCCAGGTCTTGTTACGCTCGACCCTCTTGCTCGGACCGGGACGCTGGGTGTCCTGGCACCTCCTTGAACAGAAGGTTTTCAGCGACCCGGAGGCGATTTTCCGAGGGTTGAGCCGCGGCATGGACCGCCTCAACGCGGCAAGGTCGGTGCTGTTTGCGACGAGTCGGTGAGGATCTTCCTTGTTTCTTCCTGATCGATGCAAACCCGCTGGATCGAAATCGCCTGGCCGTTCGAAGGATCGATCTCCACGAGTGCTCCGTTGAGCTTGGGATCTCCCGCGGCGACGTCGAAATGGTTCGGCACGAACGACAAGGTCGCGGCAAGAACCCTGTCGTATCGTCGCCCGAGGATCGAGTCGTGCGGCCCGGTCATTCCCACGTCGGTCTGATAAGCGGTCCCGCCTGGCAGGATTTTCTCATCGGCAGTCGCGACGTGGGTATGTGTCCCGAGTACCGCGGAGACCCGCCCGGCGAGGTAACGCCCGAGCAGATTCTTGTCGCTGGTCGCCTCGGCGTGGACATCGACGACGATCACGCTTGCCCGCGTGCCGATCTCCGCGAGAACCCGGTCGGCCGCGCGGAACGGACAGTCGACCGGCCGCATGAAAGTCCGGCCCATCAACGTGAAAACGGCGACGCGAGAGCCGTCTTTCGCATCGACAATCACATACTCTTCTCCGGGAGCGTCCGTAGGGAAATTCGCGGGACGGAGGATGCGGTCGGTCTTCTCGAACAGGTTGAAGATCTCATCCTTGCGGTAGACGTGGTCGCCCATCGTGAAAACGTCGATGCCGGCGTCGATGAGTTCCTCGTGACATTTCACTGTCAGTCCCGAGCCCCCCGCGGAGTTTTCGGCGTTGCAAACGACCAGCCCGATTCCCCAGCGTTGGATCAGCCGGGGCACGACCTGGCCGACGATCTTTCGGCCGGGTGCCCCGACGACGTCGCCGATGAAGAGGATTTTCAGAGCCATGTCGTGTGCGTCGATCTCGACTGGAAATTAGCGGAATCAAGATATCTGAAGTGAGTGATTCGGCGAAAAATGCTCATCGTGCAAACTCGACATTCCGGGTCTCCCGCAAGACCGTGACTTTCACCTCGCCGGGATATGTCAACTGATCCTGAACCGCCCGGGCAATGTCACGGCAGAGCTTCGCCGCGTCCTCGTCGCCGAGTCGGCCGCTGTCGGCGATGACGCGAATCTCTCGGCCGGCTTGGATCGCATACGCCTGTTCGACGCCGGGAAAGCCGCACGCGAGGGCCTCCAGTTCTTCGAGTCTGCGGACGTATTTTTCGAGCGTCTCGCGGCGTGCGCCGGGTCGACTCGCGCTGATGGCGTCGGCGGCGGCGACGAGGACCGTGTAAGGGGTCTCGGGGCGAAGATCGTCGTGGTGTCCGAGCGCGGCGTGGACGACTTCCTTGCGTTCCCCATAACGCTTGGTCAGTTCGGCACCGATCGCCGGGTGCCCGCCTTCCATTTCGTGGTCGGCGGCTTTTCCGATGTCGTGGAGGAGGCCGCAGCGCCGGCCGATCGCCCCGTCGAGACCGATCTCTTCGGCCATCAGTCCGGTGAGGAACGCGACCTCGATCGAGTGGCGTAAGACGTTTTGTGAGTAGCTCGTCCGGAATTTGAGGCGGCCCAGCAAATCGAGGAGTTTCTCGTGGAGGCCCGAAACGTTGGCCTCCTGCGCGGCCGCGGAGCCGACCTCGCGGATGTGGCGCTCCATCTCGTCCTGGGTTTCGCGGACGAGTTCTTCGATCCGGGTCGGATGAATTCGGCCGTCCTGGATCAGTTTTTCAAGCGAGAGCTTGGCGATCTCGCGCCGGATGTTGTCGAACCCGGTGACAATGACGATTCCGGGGGTGTCGTCAACGATCACATCGACTCCGGTGGCTTTTTCGAAAGCTCTGATGTTCCGGCCTTCTCGGCCGATGATCCGGCCTTTCATCTCGTCGGAGGGGATATCGACCGTGCTGACGGTGGTCTCCGCGGTGTGCGCCGCGGCGTAGCGTTGAATGGCGGTCGCAAGCACTTCGCGGGCCTTGGCTTGAGCCGTCTCGCGGAGGATCTGGTCGTGCTTGAGGATGATTCCGCCGACCTCGTGCCGCAAGTCTTCCTCAAGCCTCCGGAAGAGGAGTGCCTTGGCTTCCTCGGGGCCGAGTTGGGCCTGGCGATGCAAGGCCTCGCGTTGTTCGGCGAAGATCAGTTTCAACTCGGCGTTGCGGCGGTTCAGGTCTTCCTGCTGTTCCGCGAGGAAACGCTGAATGGATTCGAACTCGCGCTCTTTTTTGTTGATCAAGTCGAGTTTCTGATCGAGGAGGTCGGACCGTTTCTCGACCCTGCGTTCGAGTTCGCGGACCTCCCGGCGAGCCGCTTCAACCTCGGCGTCGATCGCTTCACGGCGTCGAAAGCTCTCTTCCTTGGAAGCGAGGTCGGCCTCTTTAAGAACAGTCTCGGCCTTTCTCTGGGCGTCATCCAGAATGGATTGACCCAGCAGCCGGGCAGTTCCCGCCTTGAGTTGCGCGTACGCGAATACCCCCCCCACTCCCAACAGAAATCCGATCACCACACCTAGACTAAGCCCCAAGGCCGTCACGCTCACGTCGGCCCCTAGCCTTTCCTTGCGACGGCAAATTCGTCGTGTAAGTGTCCGATCGACACTCCGGCGCGCCTCGATAGTTCGGCGGACAGGCGGATCAGGCGCGGGCGCCGTCAATCATGAGAGACGAAACGATCGGCCCGGTCTTTAGACCATTGGCCAGGCCGCCGGTGCGACCGTTCCGAGGCAGCCGATGCGAAACGTCGGGGCTTATGCCAGACGCCATCGGTTCACCCGCAAATCGTTCCCCAAGAAAGACTAATACCAAGGGGAAAGTGCCGGATCTGAGTTCGCGGATCGTTCGATTGATTGAAACACTCCACGACTGGCCCTCGATCGACAACGACAGGTGTCGTTTCGACCTGATCCCGAAGCGCCAGAGACCTAGGAAGGTCAAGACCTTCGTCCTTGATAACGTTCCGTGGGGAATAATATGTCTTCGCGTAATTGACGGCGCTCGGCCGATCTCCCATCCGACCCATCATTGGGCCGAACTTCGGTTTCGAGCCGGTGTCGATAAAAAATTGAATTCGTTTCGAGATCGTTTCAGTGGCCCGACTTATATCGTGGCCCGCGAAACTCTTCCCGTCGACCCTTGTTTGACGAACACGAGTCACCGAGACGAAACATTAATGTAACAGAACGTGGAAGTGGGTCAATCGCCTGCCGGAAGAACGGGGGTCCGCCAACGGATTCCGGCGGATGAACGCGGCGGAAGCGGATCGACCGCGCAGGGCGAAGTTCTCCCGACCTTCGATTCCTTGGAGCGCCGGAGCCCGCCCGGCTTTCAAACGCTCCAGGCGCACCTTCCACCTCGACCCCCTTGAGAAGGCCCGAAAACCTATCAGTAACCCCTGATATCGACGATCAGAAGTCGTTTTCAAGCGCCCTCGAGGGCTCGTTGG
>JAYUFP010000279.1:0-2044 GCA_043738665.1 Isosphaeraceae bacterium | reverse complement strand
TGCTGATCCCGTTCGTCCCGCCGCTCTACACCCCGACCAACGAGCCCGCGGAAGCGTCTGAACACGACGTCTGAGCGTCGATATCAGGGGTTACTGATGGATTTTCGGACCTTCTCATGGGGGTCGAGGTGGAAGGTGCGCTTTGAGACTTTGGAAGTGCGGGAGCTTGCTTCCGCTTTCGAGGTCGATCGAAGCGGGACCAGGCTCCCGCACTCCAAAGACCCGAAAGTCGGGAGACAACGTCCGGCCTGGTCGTTAGTCGTTCGCTGAGTGCATCCGCCGGAATCCGTTGGCGCACCCGAACGATTTCTCCTTGCGGGGGCCCTGGTGGCGCGTCCACAATGCAACCGACCTTGCGACGCGCTCGGTGAAATCCCCGGCTATTCCAGCCGTTGAGCCCGCCGTTTCTCCTGTCTTCGAGGACGGAAATCGATGCGAGACATCCGAGATCAATGTCCCGTCCCGCGACGACTTGTTGTAATGTCGGCGGTGCTAACGCTTTTCTGCGCGAATGCCGTGACCCCGACCCGGTCGCAAACCGGCGCCGACGACCGCCGGTCGACCGAACCGGGGGCGCCATCGGGGGCGGCCAACGGGATCGGTCCGGAGAGCCCCCTGGTCATCCTGATGGCGCCTTCGGTTCAGAAAGAGCTAAAGCTTTCAGACGATCAGAAGACCAAAGTATATAACCTGATTCGAGAGGCGAGTCAGAAGTCGCGACAGCTCATGATGCGTGGGGGCGGAGATGCCCGCTCATTAATTGAGGCCGGGCAGCAGCTTCGTCGCGAAACCGATCGATCAATCGGAAACCTTCTTGAGAAAAAACAGAACGCCCGGTTCGAACAGATCGTCTTGCAGTCGGAGGGGCCTTTGGCGGTCGGTCGCAAGGAAATCGCCACCAAAATTCACCTCAACGACAACCAGCACCAGGCCGTGCGGAGCGTCATGGCGCAGTTCCAGCAGTCGCGATTTCAGATCATGATGGCGGCCCGACGCGCCGCGATGACCGGAGCGGGGGGCGGTGGCGGAAACGTCGAGCAGGCGACGCAGCAGCTTCGCAAGGAAGCCGTGCAACAGATCGGCAAGATCGTCAACAAGAAGCAGCGAGACGCGTTCAACGATCTCCTCGGCGAGCCGTTTGACATCGGCAAGATCAATTCCGTGCCCGAGTCCGGGGACGTGTCAGCCGACAAGCCTGCCGAGGCCGAGGTGGAATCCGCAGCCGCGAAGAACTCCGACGTCCCCGCCGAAGATACCGCGCCCAAAACCAAAACGTCGCGTAAAGGGGCGAAGGCGAAAGCCAAGAAGCCGTGAGCCGGTCGAGGTCACCAGATCGGTTCTTCACCGGGCGGAACCCAGGCGACCACCGGGTTCTCGAGCGTACCGATGCCGTCCACCGAGGCGCGAAGGACGTCGCCTGGCTTCAAGTAAGTCCCAGTCGCCGAGCCGACGCCCGAGGGCGTTCCCGTCGAGATGACGTCTCCGGGTTCCAGCGTGACGAACTTCGACAGGAACGCCACGATCGCGGCGACGGGGAACACCATCTGTGAGGTGTTCGCGTCCTGTTTCGTCTCACCGTTCAAGCTCAGGCGGATCGGCAGAACCTGAGGGTCCGGCACGGCGTCGGCCGAGGTGATGCACGGACCCATGGGGCAGAACGTGTCGTGCCATTTGCCGTGCTGCCAGTCGAAGAACTTGTCGCGTTCGCGGACCTTCCGACCGGGATTCGGCGTGAATTTGCGGTCGCTGATGTCGTTGACCACTGTATATCCGGCGACGTAATCAAGCGCGTGTCCCTCTTCCACGTCCTTGCAGTGGCGACCGATCACGACTCCAAGTTCGCATTCCCAGTCGATATGGTCGGGGGAGACCGTCGGGATCACGATCGGTTCGCCGGGGTTTGTCAGGGTCGTGGTGGGCGGCTTCATAAAGACGTATGGAAATGTCTCCTCGCGTTCGGCCGCGGTTCCACCTCGCTCGGCGACGTGAGCCGCGTAGTTCCCGGCGAGCAAAAGGATTTTTTTGGGACTGCCGACGGGGACGA
>JAYUFP010000278.1:0-2045 GCA_043738665.1 Isosphaeraceae bacterium | reverse complement strand
AGACTCCGCAAGAGATCAGCGTCGATGAGATCCGCCGCCTGATCGTCGAGGCGGGACGGGTTCCCGTCGAGCGCGACACGCTTTACCACCGCGTCGAGCGCGAGAACGGTCGGTGGTCAAGCAAGGAACATATCGACGTCCCGGGCCTGGCGGTTCTGGGTCGAGACGCCTGAAACGGCCGCCTTCCAGCCTTCCTCGCAACACAAGGTCAGGATTGACCGATCCGTCGTGTTGAAATAAGATCGGCGTTCATACAGGTCGGTCCCCTGTCCGGTTCGAGAGCCGAAGGGGATTCGAGGCCGATCGTCCCGTCACGGGGCTCAAGGAGGAGCATCCAGTGCGCGACCATAACAAGGCGTTCGTCCAGCTCATCGCCGAGACCTTCGACTGCCCAGCCCCGGTCTACGAGTTCGGCTCGTACCAGGTTGAGGGTCAGGTTGAATACGCCGACCTCCGGGTGATGTTCAAGAATAAAGGCTACGTCGGCTGCGACATGCGGCCGGGTCCCGGAGTGGACCGGGTCGAAGATGTCAGCGCGATCAGCCTTCCCGAGGGTTCCGCGGGGACCGTGCTTTGCATCGAGACGTTCGAGCACGTCTTCGAGGTCCGGCGCGCCTTCGACGAGGTCTACCGCATCCTCAAGCCCGGCGGGATGTTCGTGATCACGTCTCCGCTCAACTTCCGGATCCACGGCTACCCCGACGACTACTGGCGGATGACGCCGAGCTGCCTGCGACGCATGCTTGCCCCCTACCCCGCGAAACTTACCGGCTTCCAGGGTTATCACAAGTTTCCGCACTCGGTGATGGGTCTGGGCTTCAAGTCTTTCGCCCCGCCCGACTTCGCGCAGCACGCCACCCGGCTCGTCGGGCGCTACCGGGACTGGCTTCGCGGCGAGGAGGCGTCCTTGCCGGCCTCGCAAAGGCTCCGGCGCAGCGTCGCCAAGCTCTACCGCTCCAAGGGCGAGCGCTATCAGGTTTCGGACTACTACAAGGCGGAGTTCGCCATCGATCAGGATCGGCTCGTGGCCAGGGCGGGCTGAGCCACGCGTCGGACACGAGATCCCACTCAAGGAATGAGGCGGCAACCATGGCGAAAACAACCCAGCGATTGATGATCGTCGGTCTCGACGGCGCGACGTGGACCGTTCTCGATCCGCTCCGAAAACTCGGGCTCCTGCCGAACCTCGACGCCCTCCTCTCCAGGGCCTCGTACGGCACATTGCGGTCGATCGTCCCGCCGGTGACCACCGCGGCGTGGACCAGCCTGATGACCGGTTGCGGGCCTGCGAAACATGGGGTCTTCGACCATCGGTATCTCGACACCGCCAGCGGCCAGATGAAAGTCAACCATTCGGGACGCTGCCGCGTCCCGACGTTCTGGCACCTCCTCTCGGAAGCCGGCCACTCGGTCGCCAGCCTGAACGTGCCGGCGACCTTCCCGCCTCTGAACGTCCGAGGCGTGGTGGTCTCGGGAATGGACGCACCCCACCTCGACGCCGCGCTTTCGGGTTCACCCGAGTTCGCCTCCAGGCTCAAGGCCGAGGTGCCCGCGTACTCCCTCCGCTATTTCTGGAAGCGGGCTCCACAGACTCTCGAAGAGCTGACCGAGAATGCGCGACTCACGGTCGAGAGCTTCCTCGGCAGGGCGAAGGGCGGCTTGCTCGCCGACGGCTTTGTCCCGGACTGGTCGGCCCTCATGGTCCAGTTCCAGAATCTCGACCCGTTTCAGCATCGCTGCTGGAACTACCTGAATGTGGATCATACCGGCGTCGACAAGCCCGAGTGGAACACAGTCGCGCGGAGTGTCTTGAAAGGACTCGATGAGGCGGTCGGCCTTCTCCTCGAACTCGCCTCGAAGCGGTCGGCGACGGTCTTGATCGCGAGCGACCACGGCTTCGGCCCCTGCCTGGGACGGGTCCATGTGAACCGGATTTTGATGGACGCGGGTGTCGCCAAGATCCCCGGAGTCGTGGGCAGGCTTCGGCGAAGGGTCAAGCAGGCGCGGGAAAACCTGAAATTGTGGGGAGCGAAGCGTTCGGACCC
>JAYUFP010000277.1:0-2045 GCA_043738665.1 Isosphaeraceae bacterium | reverse complement strand
TGGGGTCGAGCATCGCCTTGACGGCGTACGGGCTCGCGTCCTGAAGTTGTTTGCGGGCGACACGAAACCGTTTGCGTTTGGTCGGCGTGTCGCGGCATGCGAGGTATTTCATGACCACGACCGGGTTCAGCGCCGCGCGGATCTCGGGGCGGGTGTCGAGGAGCTTCGCGGCCTTGGCCACGTTCTCTTCACCGGGTCCGGCCGACATCAGCCAAGTCATCGCGAGCATCAGCCGCGCACGGTCGGCGTTGCGTGGGTCGAGCGGGCGTCGAAGCAGGATTCCTTTTCGACGCGAGCCTCCCAGCAGGTACGCGAGATAGTGGCCGCAGAGATAGCGTTCATCAGGTGAAAGGATCAACGGCGTGTCGAGCACCGAGTGCAGCATCTCCGCGGCCAGCGGGGAAGAGATTTTCGCCGTGGTTTTTGCCGGCAGCGGAATGGGAACCGGGACGGAGATCGGTTGGGGGACGACCCGCGTCGGCGGCAGAATCTCGTCCGATCCCGTGTCGATCAGGGCTTTCGCGACCGTCGCCGCGGTGACGTGTTCTGAGTTGGGGATCGCCACGCCTTCGCCGGTCCCCGGCCGGTGATTGCGCTCGAATTCGGCCTCGTCGCGGAGGATCCGAGCGACTTCTTCTCCCGAAGACGGTCGCTCGTCCGCGGATTTCGACAGCAGCCGCATGATCAGGGCGTCGAGACCTGACGAAATCTCGGGGTTCTTCACGCGGGCCGGCGGCACCGGCGCGTTGATTTGCTGGGCGATCACGGCCAGGCTCTGCCCCACGAAAGGGGGCGAGCCGGTCACGCATTCGTAGAGCATCACACCCAGTGAGTAAAGATCGGTCCGGTGGTCGAGCCTCTTCCCCCTGGCCTGCTCGGGGCTCATGTAGTGAGGGGTGCCGCGAACGATCCCCGCTTCTTCCTTCGACTCCGCAAGCATCGACAGGCCGAAGTCGGAAAGCTTGCCCGCGTCGCCGGCCGTCAACAGGACGTTGGCGGGCTTGATGTCGCGGTGAATCACCCCTTGATGGTGCGCGTAGTTCAGCGCCTCGGCCACCTGGGCGCTGATCCGCAGGCGTTCGGCGAGGGGAATGAGCCGCCATCGCTTCGAAAAGCTCGTCCCATCGACTTCCTCCATGACCAGGAAGTAGACCCCTTCGGATTCACCGAAGTCGTAAAGCCGCACGATGTTATCGTGGAGAAGCCGGGCAAGGATCTGGGCCTCCATGCGGATCCTTTTCGCGACCTCTTCGCCGCCGGCCTCTTTGAGGATCTTGATCGCGACGTTTCGACCGAGGATCTGGTCGGTGGCGCGGTAGACCGCACCCATCCCTCCGCGACCGAGTTCGCTGTCAAGGGTGAATCTCTGGTTAAGCGTCGAACCGATTCCGATCAACGAGTTGAACCCCCAGCCAGAAATCGCGGGCCGACCGACCTGATGACGTGAGCTCCGTCATCATAAGTCGCGCCGCGGACCAACACAACGTGCCGCCTACCGGTGTCTTTCCGTTGCAAAAGGTCAGTGGAGTCGCGCCAATGCAAAACGACGCGAATCGCCGCTGACCCGTTCGGAGCAGGCGGCGATTCGCGTCGTGTCGAGCACGTCGTTCGGAACCTAATCAGTTGGAATTCGCCCAGGAGCTCCAAACGCCGCTGATCCGGTAGATCGCGGAGAACGACCCCGAGGTGTTCAGCCCGAAGAAATAGAGATTGCCCGCCGCGTCTTGCACCAAGGTCGGCGGATTGTTCACGACCCCTCCGGCGGCGACCTTGTACCAGTTGCCCCACGGACCGGTCTCGAAGTTTCGGGTGCGACCCCAAAGACTATTGTCTCCGGCTTTCGCGATCACGGTCATGTCCTCGTTCTTCTCGGCGACGGGCCATAAGAAATTTCCGCTCACGATGCCGCCGAGGCTTTGCCACGTTCCGGGCTTGTTCTTGATCATGTGCATCGTCTGGACCGACTTGTCGGCGGCGATGGTGAAGACATCGACGTCGCCGTCCCAGTTCGCGGCGCCGTTCACTTCCGCCGCGGGCGATCCCCC
>JAYUFP010000276.1:0-6468 GCA_043738665.1 Isosphaeraceae bacterium | reverse complement strand
CCGCCGCTCTACATCCCGACCAACGAGCCCTCGAGGGCGCTTGAAAACGACTTCTGATCGTCGATATCAGGGGTTACTGATAGGTTTTCGGGCCTTCTTAAAGGGGTCGAGGTGGAAGGTGCGCCTGGAGCGTTTGAAAGCGGGAGCAAGCTCCGGCACTCCAAAGAATCGAAGGCCGGGAGATCCTCGCCCGGCGCGGTCGATCCGCATCCGCCGCGTTCAGCCGCCGGAATCCGTTGGCGGACCCAACGGGTTCCCGAAAATAATCGGAACTTTTTCCGCCCCTCGCCGCACTACATCCCGGACGAATCGACCGAAACGCGACCACGGAGGGTCACGACATGACGGGCACGAGACTCGGAGCGGCGTCCCTGCCGCTTCGAACCCTGTTCGAGGTCGGCACCATGACCGGCCTGAGCGATGCACAGTTGCTCGAACGTTTCACGGCCCGCGACGGTGACGCGGCGGAATTCGCGTTCGCCGCACTCGTCGAACGTCACGGCAAGATGGTGTTGCGGGTCTGTCGCACGGTCCTCGCCAACGCGGACGAGGCCCACGACGCGTTCCAGGCGACCTTCCTGGTCCTGGTCCGCCGCGCCCGATCGATCCGGAACAGGGATTCGCTCGCGAGTTGGCTCCACGGCGTGGCGGTCCGGGTCGCGAGGTCGTCACGCGCGGCGGAAGTTCGTCGGACGATGGCGCATCGACGATTCGCGTCGCTGCCCCGTGAACCTGGCTTGGACCACGAGCCCGACGACCTTCAACGGGTCGTCCACGAAGAACTCGAAAACCTCCCCGAACGCTACCGCGCGGCGGTCGTGCTCTGCGACCTCGAAGGTCTCTCGCAAGAGCAGGCCGCCAGGCGACTTGACTGGCCTATCGGCACGGTGAAAAGCCGGCTCTTCCGGGCTCGTGAACGGCTCCGCGAACGCCTCTCGCGACGGGGGCTCGCTCCGTCGTCACTCGCACTCTTCGGACAATTGCCGTTGCTCTCAAAGTCGTTGGTGAGTTCCACGGTCTCGGCCGCGAAAGGATTCGCGGCAAGCCGCCACGCCTCGGGACTGACCCGGACGGCGGCGGAAACCCTTGCGCAAGGAGTGCTTTCAATGTTTCGATGGAAATTCGCATTCAAGCTGGCGTTTCTAACCATGCTCCTGGGCTCGGGCGTGGCGGGGACGGTGCTCTTCGCTCAGCAAAAGCCGCCGACGGCTCCGGTCAGGCCATGGGACAAACCCCAGATCGCATTCGAGATCATCTCGATCACAATGAGCGGGCTCGAATGGCGGGACACGCTCATCGAAGACCTTCATTTCTTGGATCAGGTCGACAACGGAATCGTATGGACCCTGGCGAACGGCGACGCGATCAACCGCGTTCTGGCTCTCGACCCCGGTAAGCTCCACCTGCCGAAACCGACCGGGTTCGAAGGCCAAACCGTCAAGGTTGACAACGGAAAAGAGGCCAATTACGTCGCGAAAATGGACGTCGTACGACAAGACGGCCGGGTCGGATTCAAGCCTACGTTGAAAACGCTCTCACATGGCAAGCGTGTCGAATTACTTGGAACGGTACAGGCGGACGGCATCCTCGTGAAAGGATCTCTCGAAGACCGGCAGCTCCTCGGCTTTGCCATCGGATCAACTCGTCTGGTGGACGGTCTCACCCCGCAGGGGAAACCTCAGAAATACGCTGCCCAGATCCAATCGCCCGATGTGCGCATCGACCGAGTTCAGGGCGAGTGGCTGATCCCGACTGACGGGGCTCTGCTTGTCAGCACGGGAGTTCGTGTCGGCACTAAGAATTTCTTGGGGTTCGGAACCGCATCGGTCGAACACCTCTTTTTGATCAAGCCCTGGCGAATCCCCGACGACGTAATCGCCGGGGTCAAGCCCCCCGCGAGCGTCCGGCCGAAGGCGAATTGAGCATCAAACGAACAATCGCCGCTCGGAACGGCTGTCGCGCCGGCTCGAAGTCTTTGAAAAGTCTCCGCATCTACTTCCCCTCCTTGAAGATCACGTCGATCGCGATCCCCGCCGCGAGCAGGAGCCCGGCGGTGGTCGCGACTTTTCCGTTGAGGTCGCTCAACGAGATCATGTAATTATCCGCCGACGTGAACAGCTCCTTGCCCAGGCCAGACCACTTCTTGGTCACAACCCCCAGTTCCTGCCCCTGGTCGTCGATCACCCGGAAGTTCCAGCCCTTCCAGTCCCCCTTCACCTCGGCGACGTGCTGCCCGCTTGGGTCGTAAACGTGGAAACCTCCGCCGATCGTGAACGACTTGGCGCGGAACCGGCCGAGTTCTCTTCCGTCCCGGTCGCTCACGATGACGTCGGGTCGAAAGATCGAGACCTTCTTCGTCAGTCTCAGCACCGGCGGCGACGACTCGTCTTCGTAGATATTGACCGTCGTCGGCAAGAGCATCTTGTTCACGAGCAGTCTCGCGAAGTGCGACCACGAGGAAGGCTCCTCCTTTGCGATCCCGATCTGCTGCTGAGTCTCGGCGTCGAAGATGTCGTACGTGTCGACCAGTTTGACGAAGGCGACCCGTTCCTTGACGAAGAATTGGCGACGGCTCAACAGCATGGCGAACAAACCTCGCGTGAATCGAACGGTTAGGATTTCGGTGGCGGACCACGTTAAGCGTAGGGCGCTCGTCGGGCAAGTGTCTTCGGCCGCGAAACGAAAAAACCCCGGACGCCGCGAGGGGCGTCCGGGGTTCGATCGATGTTCGTCGCGGACGACGAATGCTCAGGTCGTTCGGATCAAAGGCCGCTCAGGTCGGCGGCGATGGCGTGGACGCCCTTGCGGAGGCCGTAGTTGTCAACCACTTCGCCGGGGACCGGCACGGTCATGCTCCGGCGAGGGGAGATGCTGATCCCGGAGAGCACCTTCGGGGTCGACTCAACGCGGGTCTTGCCTTCGCCGAGGATCGCCAGGCCGTTGAGGATCAAGGGCGAGGCGTTGTCGATCCGGACGTTGTAGAACGGCTTGCCCTTCACGACGCCGGCCTTGCTGACCTGCGTGCGAACGAGGCGACCGAGCAGACCTTCCGCAAGGCGGTCGGCGAACTTCAAGGCTTCGGGCTTGCCGTCCTTGATCTCGACCGGAAGAGTGAACTTGCCGGCGGGAACCCACGCCGTCGCCGAGCCGTTGCTGGTCGCGACGAACACGGTGGCTTCGGGCTTGGTCGCCGAGTCGTCGATCACGATCTTGCAAGCCACGGCCGGCGAATCCGGCGCGGCGGGCACGCCCGACTTGGCCTGGAGGCCGAGGACCGGCTGATCCTTCAAGAGCGTCGCGAGTTCCTTGGCCAGCAAGCTGCTGACGCTGTTGGAACCCTTGATCTCGTAGAGGATCGTGCCCGACTCACCTTTCGCCATGGTGTCCAGCTTCTCCACGAACGCACGGGCCAGGCTCAGCTCGTGGGCGTTGGCGAAGCCCTGGGACTTCGACGCAATCTGCTCCCAGCTCATCCCGGAGCCTACGTTCCAGAGAACGATCGTGGCGACGGTTTCCGGAGCCTTGTCCTCGGCGAGCCGGACAAGGGCCTTCAGCACGCGGGGGTCGGTCCCGTTGTCGCGGGCATTGCCGAGACGGAGTTTTTCGCCCTTGGCGGGCATCGACGGGGTCGCGTTCGGGTCGGACGCGTTCGGGGCCGACAGGCTCATCAAGCGGGTCGGGAGGTGACGGGTCTGGTCCGGCTTGAGAGTCGTGAACGGCAGCCCGGTCGGGGGAACCGACCTCATGCCGCCGCCCATGCCACCCATGCCGCCGCCCATGCCGCCGCCCATGCCGCCACCCATGCCGCCGCCCATGCCGCCGCCCATCATGCCGGACATGAGCGAGGCCTGATTCCAGCTATCCTGGTCGCCGATCAGGCTCATGATCAAGCGGCCGAGCATCATCATGCCCATGGAGGCGGGCATCGTTCCGCCGCCGCCGCCGGCACCACCCATGCCGCCGCCCATTCCACCGCCACCCATTCCGCCGCCGCCCATTCCGCCGCCGCCCATTCCGCCGCCGCCCATTCCGCCGCCGCCCATTCCGCCGCCACCCATTCCGCCGCCGCCCATTCCGCCCATGCCGCCAAACTGGCCGCTAGCGCCTGAGGCAATGAGACCCGGGGGCAAAACGACGCGGAGTTCCTTCTTGGAGCGGTTCTTGACCGAGACGGTCATGCGGCCGTCGCCGATGCCTTCGGCCGAGACGGAGACGAGGCCTTTCTGAACGGCCTCAAACAAGTCGTAAGACGGGACATCTTTTTCTTTGTCCGCGACCGCGGGGGCATTGCTGTCGGCGGCCGGAGGGGCGTCGTCAGCACGGGCCGCCGAGGCGGAGAAGGCAAAAAGGCCGCCCGCGAGCGCCGCGGAGAGGCCGAGGGGTCGGAGTGCGTTTCTCATGAGGGGAACCCTTTCATTCATTCGTTGGTGATCGGGCGTCGGGCCGTCTCGTTGAAATCGAAGCCAATCTTATGGAATCGGAAAAGTCGATCGTGAGCGGAGTCGCGTGACGACGCGTCGCGTCGGATTGTATCGGGCGTTCGCGTGGCGTTGACTCGAAGGATAAGGTTGACCGGTCGGAACGGGCGATTGAGGAGGCGTCTTCGAGACGTAAACCCTGTCTACACCACGCTCCGCGATCTTAGCGAGCATACCGCGCCGGCCAGCGCGCCGCCGGTCTTTTTTGAGGGCGTTCAGGCCGGGCGATTGTCGCCACTCTTCCGTACATCTTTCATGGACGTGAATCAAGCCCCGGGTATTCGGTGTAAGTTCGACTTCTTTTCCCGAAGCCCAGGCGACGGCAATCGTTGAGCGGATTGGCGTCACGATACCAGGCGAGGCCCACCGCGTCGTCTGCAAAATCGGTAAAATCGCTTCCGAAGACGGTGCGAAACGTACACGCGGTGCTTTTCCGTAAGTCTTGCGATACGATGACTTCCCGCTGAACAATCGCCGCCGCTTTAAGGAGGAATTCTCGCGATGCGCTTCGGTTCGCACCTCAAATGTCCGACTTGCGGGGCGACTTATTCGATCGACTCGGTGATGAATCTCTGCCCGGTCGATAACCGACCCGTTCAGGTCGTGATCGACCTCGAACGGTTGAGGGCGGAGCAGGGGCGCGACGGCTGGTGGAACCCCGCAAGGCCCGACCTCTGGCGCTTCGGCGGACTCCTCCCGCTCGACATCAACGACCCGGCCGACCGCGCCTGCATCGTCTCGCGGGGAGAGGGGCATACCCGTTGTCTCCCTTACGAACACCCGCTGGCGAAGTCGCTCGGCTGCCTTCTCGAGGTCAAGGACGAAGGGAAGCACTACCCCGGGTTCGGCGGCAATCCGACCCTCTCTTTCAAGGACCGGGGGATGGCGATGACGGTCTCAATGGCGAAAGCCCTCGGCTTGACCAGGCTCGCCGTGCCGACCCAGGGGAACGCGGGTGACGCCCTTGCGGAATACGCCGTCGCGGGGGGCATCCACGCGGCCGTGGTGATGTCGCCGGACACCGATCTGCCCGTTCTGGCGCGCGTCGCGGCGTTCGCAAAGCTTTATCCGGACAATGTTTCGCTCGAACTCGTGCCGGGCACGATCATCGACTGCGGCAAGCGGATCCGCGAGCATTACGTCCCCCAAGGGTATTTCAGCGTCGCCACGTTCCAGGAACCCGGCTGGCGGACCGAGGGCAAAAAAACGCTCGGCCTGGAGATGGCGGAACCCCAGGGTGACCGCCTGGCCGATCGTACCTGGAAGCTCCCCGACATGATCGTCTACCCGACCGGGGGCGGGACCGGCGTCGTCGGCATGGCGAAGGCGTTCGACGAGCTCGAAGCGTTGGGTCTGATCGGCGCGGAACGTCCGAAAATGGTCTGCGTGCAGAGCGTCGCCACGACTCCCATCGTCCGGGCGTTCGACGACGGTGCGGCCGACATCACCCCCAGACCACCAGGCTCCACCATCGCGACGGGCCTGAACGTCGCACAAAATGTCGGCCACATCAACGTCCTGAAGATCATCCGCGAGACCGGCGGCTGCGCCTTGGCGGTCTTCGACGAGGATATCCGGAACACGATCCGCGACGAATGGCGCGAACGGCGATTCGCCTGGTCGCCCGAAGGCGCGGCGACCCTCGCGGCGCTGCCGATGCTCGCCGATCGGGGAATGATCCGCCAAGGCGACCGGGTCGTCCTCGTCAACACGGCGTCGGCCGAGAAGTACATGCCGACGACCCGCGACCTCTTCGACGGCGGTTTTTGACGAATCGAGTCTAATGATTTGAGGCTCTTGCGATGTTCCGGTCGGTCGGCCCCGGTCATGGTCGATGGTCGATGGTCGATGACCGATGACCGATGACCGATGGCCGATGACCGATGGCCGATGGCCGATGACGGTCGTGACCTACGCAAACTTGCCACTTTGACAGCTAGCGAGATTTTTCCACCCGTAAGTCACTCGGAATATTGAACTTACGGCTTCA
>JAYUFP010000275.1:0-6472 GCA_043738665.1 Isosphaeraceae bacterium | reverse complement strand
CCGGGCGGTTGCTCGGCAAGACGCACAGGTTCCTATCGGTCTGGGCGGACCTCGCGGCGATCACCGGCGCTCCGGTGTTCCACGTCCTCTGTGCCCACCGCGAGAACGGCCGCTTCGGGCTCGCGTTCGAGCCCGCCGGCAACGTCGCGCCGGGGGGTCAAACCGCCGCGGTGGATCACTACCTCGCCCGCCTCGACGCCGCGATCGCCGCCGACCCCGCCGACGCCGTGGCACACCTCCTTTGGCCCTGTTTCAGCCCCGCGGCCGACGGAGCGGCGATCCCTCAACTCAATGCCCGACCCAGCCGACGCGCTGCGCCCTTGCCGGCGTCGTGAGCGATTCCGCTTTGGCGGCAAGCGTGCCTTGATCCGCGCCGAAGATCGCACGACGGATGACGGATCATCACTCGTTCTCATGCTCCGCGTGGGAACAAGGCTCGTCGTGTATGCGAGTCGGGCGGGAATGCAAATCCTCCCGCTACCGGCACAATCTGGCGGATTCGCCATGCAGTCGTTACTCTCGATGCGTCGTCCCGCCAATTCCCGACCTTCCGAACGAGCGATCGAGAACCCGCGCATGCCCCGTATTCGGACCGCCCTCGCCCGCAACGCCTTCCGGCTGATCCTCTTCGGGCTTGCCCTCGGCCTGACCCTCGGTAATCCCGCGCCTGCACAGGTCGCTCCGAAGTCGGCGGTCACCGAGGCCGACGCCGTCGCGTTCGGGAAATCCGTCGAGGCGGCCTACCAGAAGGGGGACGCGGGCGCCTTCGCGGAACTGATCAATTGGGAGACGCTCGTCGATATGTCGACCGCCAAGGTCGACGCCCCTGAGGCGTTCCGCAAGGGCTTTCGCGAAGGCTTGTTGAAGTCGAAACAGAACCCCAACGGCTTTGCCGGCAAGATCGTCGGCCAGGTGAGGGGAGGCTCCCGTTACGGGATGCTCCGTTCCCGCTCGCGCGACCGGCAGAAGACGGCCCTCTTCCGGCTCGCCCCGCCCAACGGCGCGGGGGTGAATTACATGGAGTTCCTGCTCGCGCGCGACAAGGACGGAAAGGTCCGCGCGTCCGACCTGTACATTTTCTTCAGCGGCGAACTCCTCTCCGACACCTTCCACCGGGCCTACATTCAGTCCGCCGCCCAGCAGAACCGCGGCTTCCTCGCCAAGCTCGCCGGCAACGACCAGGACTTCATCAACAGCTTCGCCAAGCTCGGAGACATCTCGCAAAACATCGCCGCGGGAAAATATGCCGAGGCCCTGGCCGTCTGCGACGCCCTGCCCGAATCGGTCCAGAAAGACAAGACGTTCATGCTCGTCCGCATCCAAGCCGCCCAGAAGTTCGACGAAAAGAAATACACCGCCGCGATCGAACGCTTCCGGCAACTCTACCCCAAAGACGTTTGCGCAGACATCCTTTCAATCGACGGCTTCGCCCTCATCAAGCAGTTCGACAAGGCGATCGCCGCGATCGACCGGCTCGACAAGTCGGTCGACGGCGACGGCTACCTGAACGTGATGCGGGGCGCGATCATGCTCCTGGCGGAGAAACCCGAAGACGCCCGGAAGTTCGCCAGGATCGCGATCGAAAAAGCGCCCGAGATGATCGACGGCCACTGGACGCTGCTGACCGCCGATCTGAAACTGAATGACTACCCCGCGGCGCTCGTGACCCTGAAAAAGCTCGACCAAAGTTTTGAAATGGAGTTCGGCGACTTCACCGGAATCCCCGACTACGCCGGGTTCGTCAAGTCGCCGCGATACGCGCAATGGAAAGACTACCTGAAGTCGAAGAAGAAGCCCGAGAAACCGTAACCCCGGCCGAGGCGCAAGGGGCCGCGACCCGGCCCCGCGGCGCGCTCGGAAAGCGCTTCTACAGGGCCTCGGCGGTCGCCGTCCTGGCCGCGCTCGGGGTCAACCTGATGATGCCCCGCGGGAACATCATTAGCGTGAGCAAAGCCGCCTGGCAGGCGGTCCTGGGCGTCAAGAAGCCCGACGTGATGTACGTCCCCACTCCGCACGAGGTGGTCGACAAGATGCTCGACCTGGCCCAGGTCAAGAAAGGCGACGTCCTTTACGACCTCGGCTGCGGCGACGGCCGGATCGTCGTGGCCGCCGCCGAACGCTTCGGCGTCAAGGCCGTGGGCTTCGACGTCGACCCCAAGCGAGTCGCCGAGGCGAGGGAGAACGTCCGCGAGCACAACGTCGGACACCTCGTCACGATCAAACAGCAAGACATCTTCAAGGCCGACATCAGCGAAGCCACCGTCGTGACCATGTACCTCCTGCCGACCCTGAACGTGAGGATGATGCCCAAGCTGGCGAAGCTCAAGACGGGAACGCGAATCGTCTCCCACGCCTTCGACATGAAGGGGGCGAAGCCGAAAACGATCGAGAAGATCACCCGGGGCGAGGTCGGTTATAAGATCATCTACTTATGGGAAGTGCCGTGGGAGAAGGAGTGACTGACGGTCGGTAAGGGAGACGGATCGGCGTCACCGATCAGCCTGGATTGAAACTCGTTCCCACGCTCCGCGTGGGATCGAGTGAAAGTGAGATCCCCGGCGCGAATAGACGCCACTCACTTCGGCACCACCCACGTCCCCGCCAGCCAGTCGTGGACCGACCTTGAGGGGAACAGAAGCGCGAGCAGCAGGCAGGCCGGCATAATCACGTGAGCACCTCCCCAGAGTCCCCACGCCATTGAAGGATAGGGGGGACTATGCCTCATCGCGGCGTGCGACGCGGCCAGCACTCCCGCCACCGGCGCCCACAGGACCACCGCACGCCAGGCGCAACGCCAGCGCTCGGCGGGGCGGCCGTCGCGACGGGCCAGAGAGAGCCCCGCCAGGCTCAATAACACCCCGCCCCGCGTCAGTGCCGCCCACGCGACCCACGCCAGTGGGATCAGCCAAAACAGGATCCGATAGTCGCTTAATGTGTTCACTCTCGGGAACGCGACGCTGAACAACACCACCACCGGCAAGAACACCGCGACCGCCCCGGGGACGATGTGCACCAGGCGCCTGGCGGCGTCCACTTCCGTGGGTTTATCGCGGTCGGCGTCCATGTCGGCGACGATCGCGTCGAGGTTCTCGTACGCCGTGTCGCCTTTGCGAGGACGTCCGATCAGGCGGTCGAGCATCCTCGCGGCGTGCTCGGGGACCGCGGCGTGGATCGCTTTGGGCGCTGCCCCCGACCCGCCGCGACGCCCCCTGCCCCCTTCCAGCGCCAGCGCGGCGGTCCTCCGCAAGAGGTCAAGGGCGCGTTCCTGGTCCGACTGCGGTGTCAACGGCGGCGTCACGGATGGGGGGCCGATCGGGTCGGCGAGCTGCACCGTGCCGTCGGGCTGGACCCAGACCTGGTCGACCGAGAGGGCCTCAGGGAGGGTGCCGTCGGCCGTCGCGCGGGCGAGTTCCTCGGCGAGTTCGAAGAGGATTGGCCGCGCGTCGGCCCACGCCAGACCTTCCGCCCCGGCGAGCTCGGCCAAGGTGCAGCCGGAAGGGGCGACGTAGGCGTCCCAACGCCCCTCGGCCTGCTCGCCGCCGGCCAGCCAGCGCGGCCTGGCGGCGCGGCCGAGGTCGCGCCTGGTTTGCGGAGGAGCCGCCGAGCCTCGGGGACGGAACACGATCCAGACCGATCGACCCAGCGAGGAATCTTCACCGAGCAAGACCCGACGGTCGGCCTCCCAACGCACGGCCCCCCGGACCTTGAACGGGCCGACGGTGTCCTGCACGCCTGCCGCCTTCGTGATCAGCGATCGCGCGCGGTCGGCACGCGCGGGGAGCTTACGGCCTCTCGGTGCGCGGAGCCTGCTGCCGTGTGCCAAACGCACGACCCGGGTATCGCTCAGAAGCTCGTGGACTCCGCGATAGCCGTTCTTCGCACGCATCGTCGAGGCCACGGCGACGAACCCCAATCCGCGGACGATGATCAGCAGGAACGGCTCGATCAAGGCCGCACGCCGCAGCGCGAAGACGGAGAACGTGACCATCGTGGCGACGTCGAAGGCGAAGATCGCCGTGAAGTAAAACAGCAACGCGCGGAGCGAGGCCCCCTTCAGCCCGGGGGGTCCCCCGCCCCCTTCCACCTTGCGGACCCGCAGCCCGGTCAACCGCTTGCCCGGCGACCACCCCCAGAGCCCCTCGAATCCCGTGAAGTACATCAAGAAAGCCAGGCGCTCGATCGCCAGGAGCATCGGAGTGAACTGGCCGACCAGCAGGCCGAGCTGCCCGAACGGGCCTTCGGCCGCCACCCTCCCCCGCACGATCGCCGAAAAGATGACGGTCTGGATCGCCATCAGGAACAGCCAGTCGAGGAAGTACGCCGAGAGCCTCAGCGCGATATCCGCCAGACGAAGCCGGTCGGAGACGAACGGCAGCAGTGCCTCGCGGAACCGGGCGAGGTCGGGGTAGCGGCGGTCGCGGTCGCGGTCGAGCCCCCGCAGGATCACGTTCACCAGCGCGGGCGGTACGTCCGGCCGGTGGCTCCGCAGCGGGGTCGGCGGCTCGCTGACGATCTTGGCGAGCGTCGCCGCGGCGTCGCCGGCCTGGAACGGCGGCTTGCCGGTCAACAGGTAATACAGCGTCGCCGCGGTCGAGTAAACATCCGTGCGGCCATCGACGGCGTCGCGCTTGATCTGCTCGGGAGAGGCGTAAAGCGGGGTCCCCACGAACGACCCGGTGCGGGTCAACCCGGCGTCGCCGTCGAGCGATTTCGAGAGTCCGAAGTCGCCGACCTTCACTCGGCCTTCGCCGTCGAGGAAGCAGTTCGACGGCTTGACGTCGCGGTGGATCACGCCCGAGAGGTGGGCTTCTTGCAAGCCTTCGATCACGTCGAGAATCTTGGCGACGGCCTCGCCCACCGGCAACGGCCCGTTGGCGTCGACGGTGGTCTGGAGCGTCTCGCCGGGCATCAGCTCCATGACGATGTAGGGGCGCCCCTCGTACTCATCGGCCCCCAGAACGAACACGCAGCGCGGGTGTGCGAGGGTACTGGCGAGCCGCCCTTCCTGGCGGAACCGTTCGACGGCCTCGGGAGACGCGACGTGATCGGCGGCGATGAGTTTCAAGGCGACCCGACGGCCGTTCTCGACGTCCTCGGCCTCGTAAACCGAGCCCATCCCGCCGCGTCCCAGGAGCTTGATGAGCTTATAGCTGGCGACCCGTTCGGGCATCAGTTCCGACCAGTCGCCGAACCCGCTCCGCCTGCGAGGTCCGCCGGCCTCGGTGGGCTGGTCGCCGCCGAGGAGGGGCAACGGGGTATTCAGACCTCCGTCATACTCGGCGGTGGCGAGGAGCCTGGCGTCGGAGTCTCTGGAACCTGGGCTCTTGAGCCCGGCGTCGGACCCTAAAGGCTGACCGCAATAGGCACAAAAGCTCGGTCGGTCGCCGGAGTAGTCCAGCACGCGGCTGCAACGCGGGCAAGAAACCTGCATCCGAAACCCTTCCCCGGGAACGACTTTCGACACGTATCGCCGGCCGGACCGCGCCGGGCTTTTAGTTTATCCGAAATCGAGGATGGGTGACACACCCAACGTCCTTGGAGAAGAAAGCGTCTGAGACAACGGCATTCCGGCGATGACATCCCGGTGTCTTCGAGAATCGCCGGTCAATCCCGTCGCAACGGTCTTGCCCCCTTTTTCATCATCGTTTGCAAGCGACCACGAGTTCTGGGAATCCCGCTTTACACTCCAAAAAACGAAGCACGCCCACGCCGTTTTGGAGCACCGGCTCGTTCGTGGGCGTGATAAAACCTGCCGAGATCCGGCACAGAATGTCAATGAAGCGCGGAAGATTTGGCTTCGTTTTTCCGAAACGCGTTCCCGGCCCTTTGGCTTCGTTTCGCGGATTCCCTATGTTATATTAGAATCATTGTTTATGTCATTTTCTTGCAAACCGATACGGCGTGAGCGCTGACGGTTCGGATCCCGAATGTTCAACAAAAAGTGACATTCGGATGTCGTAAATTATGCACCGGGAATCCTTGGTTTTCCTGGCATCCGCACCTTCGCGCGCTGGGTTGGTCAACCCGACTGAACCGGGTTAGAATTGTCTCGAGAAACCCGTCCCGGCGACGAGCAAGAGGGATCAACACATGGACCCGAAAAGCCAGGCCCTGTTGAACGCGGCCCTCGAACTCCCCGAGGCCGACCGTTCCGTCATCGCCCGTGAGCTTCTGGCGACATTGCCGGCCGAGGAAGAAGACGGCGACTTGACCGAAGCGGATTGGGAACGTCTCCGCGAAGACGCGAAGAGCGACCCTGATTTGCGGAGGGTGTTCTTCTCGACGCGTGAAGAGCATTTGGAAAGTCTTCGGGTCGCCATCCAAGAAATGCGAGAGGGTAAAGGCGTACCGGTCGAGGAAATGTTCGCTGAGATGCGTCAGATCCTTGATGCTGCGAAAGCGAAACAAGTCCGATGACCTACCTCGTTCCCACGGTCCGAGATAACACTCGTTCCCATGCTCCGCGTGGGAA
>JAYUFP010000274.1:0-6485 GCA_043738665.1 Isosphaeraceae bacterium | reverse complement strand
AACGGGGAGACACTTCAGGAAGGGATGACTCAAACACTCGTCCATGGGAAACGAAAGAGTGGCGAATCGGAGCCCTATTCCGAACCCGTCGAGTAAATGCAGACCCTTCGAGTCCCGACCGTTTCGTTGTCCCGACCTGAGGCCCCAAGTGCCCCGCTACCGCACAGAGATCGTCATCCCCGCCGACCGCTATGTGTGTCTACAACTTCCCGACGACCTTCCCGTAGGCCGAGCGCTGGTCTCCGTCGAGTTTCTCGGTTCCGACGTCGAGCTCCCCTCCGGAATTCCGGTCCCTCACGAAGACCCCGATCGTGAGGTCGACGACATGGAATGGTGGGACGAGTTCGACTGAGAAACAAGGCTTAATCCCCCGGTCTGAGCGCGGTGAACGCCTTCACCCGGGCTGTGATCGCGGGTTCGGTGGGAAGTCTCTCGATGCTGCTGGCCCCGAAAAAGCCGGCGATTCCGTGAGTCAGTCGGAAGATCTCGGCGACGTCATCGGGATCGGCAATCGGCCCCCCGTGGCATAACACGAGGATGTCGGGACGAGCGGCCTTCGCCGCGTCGGCCATCGCCTGCACGCGCGAAGCGGCCTCGGCAAGGGTCATCGCGGTCTTAGCGCCGATCATTCCCTTGATTGTGAGGCCGACGTGCGGCACGAGGATGTCCGCGCCGGCGTTCGCCATGGCGACGGCTTCCTCGGGATTGTGGACGTAAGGGCAGGTCACGAAGTCCATTTCTCGCGCCAAGGCAATCATGGCGACTTCCTTGTCGTACCCCATGCCTGTCTCTTCGAGCCCTTGCCGGAACACGCCGTCCACCAGTCCCACGGTCGGAAAATTTTGCACGCCGGCAAACCCCGCGTCGCGAACCTCGACCAGAAACCGCTTCATCACTCGGAACGGGTCGGTCCCGCAGACCCCCGCCAGCACCGGGGTCTTTTCAACGACGGGCAGGACCTCTCTCGCCATGTCCATCACGATTGCATTGGCGTCACCGTAGGGCATCAGTCCGGCGAGGCTGCCGCGACCCGCCATCCGGAACCGACCGGAGTTGTAAATGATGATCAGGTCGATTCCGCCGGCCTCCGCGCACTTCGCGCTGAGACCCGTGCCCGCCCCCCCGCCGATGATCGGGCGGCCTTGAGCCACCTTGGATCGGAATCGACTAAGAATTTCAGTGCGTGTTTCCTGGATCATGCGTTCTTCACCGTTTCTAAAACAAAGACGCGATCCGTGAACCGCATCTTAGTCGACTCGAGCTACCTACCGCTTTTGTTTCGAGCGTCGAACATCCGCGATGAGGGCCGACAGGGCGTTCGCCGCCGCATCGCCGAACGCAGGGTCGTTTATGTGTTCGTCTCGCATTTCCAGGCGCACTTGAGAATGGTTTTCGAGCCCCTCTTCGATCGCACCAAATAGGGCGCGGTCGGCCTCGAGATCAAAGAACGGAAGGCCGGGGGCATCGAGCGCTGATACGCCCCTCAAAGGGATCAGCACGACCACGGGCGAAACGGCTTGCGAAAGAACCCGCGCCATCCACGCGCCGAGCGTCGCGTTCTCTTCGGGTGTGGTGCGCATTAACGTGACCGACGGGTTGTGAACGTGGAACAGTCGGCCGCTAAAGCGATCTGGGACGGTGTTGATGGGGCCGAAGTTCACCATGTCCAGCGCACCGACGCTCACGACCTGCGGCACTTTCGCCCTCACCGCGGCTTCGAGTCGTTTGGGACCCGCGGTGAGAATTCCTCCCACAAGTTCGTCGGCCAGTTCGGTCGTGGTGAGGTCGAGGACTCCGGAGATCACGCCATCGCGGATCAAGCCTTCCATCGACTCGCCGCCGACGCCCGTCGCGTGAAAGACGAGAACTTCATAACCGGCGGCGTCGAGGTTCTTTCTCGCCCGATCGACGCAAGGCGTGGTGACGCCGAACATCGTCGCCGCAAGGAGCGGTCGATCGGCGACGACCTTCGGGATCGTCCCGATCCCTTCGACCATGCCCGCCATCGCGTTGGCGGCATTCGCGAGCGCGGATCGGGTCAGGCGGTTCAAGCCCGCAAGGTCGGCGACCGGGTAGAGCATCAGGATGTCGCTGCCGCCGACGTACGGTCGAGTCTGCCCGCTCGCGAGCGTGCTGACCATGACCTTGGGCGTTCCGAACGGGAGCGCCCTCATGGCCGAGGTTCCGATCACCGTCCCGGCCGAGCCGCCGAGCCCCATCACCCCTTGAAGGTCTCCCGAGCGAAACCGTTCCGCGACGATCGCGGCCACCCCGCCGGCCGCCGCGGCGACCGCTTCGCCACGGTCCCGAAAACCTCCCGCAACGGCTCCGGCCGCGCGAAAAACGTCTTCTCGGGAAGTCTCGGGAGTGAACCGCGGGGGACCGAGCGAACCGACGTCGACCACGTTCACGACGAGCCCGCGCGACCGGAGCACGTCGCGGGCGAACGCGGCCTCGTCTCCCTTGGTGTCAAGCGTCGCGATGAGGTAAACGGCCATGACCTCGGTGCCCGTCAGGGTCTCGGCGGTTGACTGCGGACCTTCGCGGGAGCATCATGACCCGCGAATCCGGATCGGGCCGGCTCGAAATTCTCAAGCCGCCGCCCCCACCTTAATCGCGGACGGCTTCGGTGTGAATCACCTTGGCGTGGGAATGGGCAAGGCGAAATGAGCGAAGAGAAGAATCGGCGAGTCGCCTTCGTGACGGGCGCGGCCCGGGGCATCGGGTTGGGGATCGCCACGGCGCTCGCCGAAGCCGGGCTGAATGTCGCGTTGACCGACGTGAATGCGGAGGTCGTGAGCAGGTCCGCCGCCGCGCTCTCGCTCCGCGGTATCGCCACGCTCGGGCTCGCGCTAGACGTCTCAAAAGCAGCGGACTGGGAACGTGCAGTGGCCGTGGTAGGCACCGCCTGGGGGCGGATCGATGTGCTGGCGAACAACGCCGGGATCAGTCCTCGGGGCACGATCGCGACCACCGACGAGGCGCTCTGGGACCGCACGATGGCGATCAACGTGAAAGGGGCCTGGCTCGGAGTCAAGACCGCGTTGCCCTGGCTGATCGCGTCACGAGGCACGATCGTGAACATCGGCTCGACACGCGCCACGAGGCCGATGCCGGGACTTTTCTCGTACGTGACCAGCAAGGCCGCACTCTGGGGGATGACCCGTCAAATCGCCGTCGAGTTGCTCGAACACGGGGTCAACTGCAACATGGTCGCGCCCGGCTGGGTCGACACGCCCGGCGAGCGGATCATTCAGGCCGAGCACGGTCGGCCGAATTTTCCCGAAGGAGTCGCGAACCTGACGACCCCGGCCGACGTCGGCGCCGCGGTGGCGTTTCTCGCCTCGCCCGCAGGCAAGCGAATTAACGGAGTGACCATCTATCTGGACTCCGGACTGCACGTCGCCGACGACGCGGGGATGGTTTATCTCCCGGGCGTGTCACGAACCCGGTATCACAAGCCGGGGAGCGAGAACGAGGCATCCCATTCTCAGAATGACAAGTCCCTACCTAAGTGATCTAACCGAAGGGGATACCTCCCATGAGTGAATTCATCTACTGCCTGAATACGAGCACGATCAAACCGACCCCCTTGCTCGAAAAGATCCGAGTGGCGGGCGCTGCGGGCTATCAGGCGATTGAGCCCTGGAATGACGAGATCACGGCCTACCTGAACGCGGGAGGCCGCTATTCGGAACTCCGATCGGCTTTAGCCGACGCGGCGTTGCGGGTGGTCAGTGTGATCGCGTTGGGAGGCTGGGCGACTGCGGAAGGCAATGCGTACTCCGCCGTGCTCGACGAATGTCGGCGTCGAATGGATCAAGCGGCGGAACTAGGAAGCCCTTATATCGTCGCGAGCCCTCCGCAAGCGGTCGTCGCGCTCGACCACGCGGCCCAACGGTTCGGCGAGCTAATGCGTCTTGGCAGGGGCATGGGGGTTGAGCCGTCGATGGAGTTTCTGGGCTTCGTGGACGGGATCAATAACGTCGCGAGCGCCTGGGCGATCGCCTCGGGCTGTGGAGAGCCCGGGGGGACCGTCGTGGCGGACGTTTTTCACATGATTCGCGGCGGCGGATCGGTCGACGACTTGCTATTGCTCGACGGCGACCGGATCGCCTGTTTCCATATGAACGACTTGCCGGCCGAGCCCGCGCCGACGACTCAGACCGACGCGGACCGGGTGATGGTCGGCGACGGAATCGCCGACCTTCCCCGAGCGATCGCGAACCTCAGAGCGATCGGTTATCGCGGACCGCTCTCCCTGGAACTGTTCAACCCGTCACTTTGGCAGGCTGACCCAAGGAAAATCGTCGAGATTGGCCTTTCGCGAATGAAATCTTTGGTAGAGCCTTTGACGGCGTGATGGCGACCTTCACCCCAGCGGATGGCGTCGAAACGACCGGAACCGATGCCGATGCGGCGGCGGCGAATCCGCCGATGCCCCCGCCGCCCTTGAGGCTGAAGCCGGAGATCGAGCCGTCGCCGTTGAACTGCGGGAGGCCGCGGATCGTTCCCAGTCGGGCGAGCGACGGGAAGTCGTTCATGGGGCGGACTCCGTTGGGAGTGGCCCATCCGTACTGCGTGAAGATCCCGGGGTTCCCCTTGACGAACCACTGGGCGGTATCGGGCCGGTAGACCGCCGGCACCGACTTCCCGGTGTTCAGATAATTGCCGGGGACCGGGATGTCGTGTCCCGCCCAGCCGAATTGTGCGAACACGCCGGACTGTCCGGCGACGAACCACTCGGCGGTCGTCGGCCGGTAAACGGCTTGCTGGGTCACGCCGGCCCCGGTGTAATCGGCGGGGACGGGGATGTCGAGTCCGGGCGTTCCCAGGTTATTGGGCAGCTTTCGGCCGCCGCCGGGGCTGAGGACGAACCATTCACCGGTTCCCGGCCGATAGACCGCCAACTCCGTCCGGCCGATCCCGTCGTAATCGCCGGGGACGGGGATGTCGTGCCCCGCCCAACCGAAGAAGCCGAGCGGTTGGGTGCTGCCGTCGGCCGCCTTGTAGGTCCAGAGTGCCGAGAAAGTGCTGTAAAAGGCTTGCTGGGTCGTCCCGATGCCCGCGTAATCTCCCGGAACCGGCAGGCTCTGGTTGGGGATCCCGAACGGGGCGAGGGTCGCGGCCGGCAATCCCTGAACGTACCATCCGGCGGTCGAGACCCGGTAGACCGAGACCTGCGTCGTGCCGATCCCCTTGAAGTCTCCCGGCGTGACGACCGGCGGGTTGACTCCGGCGACGAAAATGTTCGAGCCCAGTCCCGCCGAGTACTTCGTTTGCAGGACTGTCGAACCGAACGTCGCCGGGCCGACGTAGGTGCCGACCGCGGAGACTCGGCCGGCGTTGGTGATCGCCACGCCGCTTGCCGTGTCGTCGCCGCTGCCGCCGGCCGACGCCTGCTGGAGCACGTTGCCGTTTTTGTCGAGGATCTCGACGAGGATGTCGCTACCCCCGGCCGGAGTCGGGGGAGTGGGCAGTCCCGCCGCGCCGGAGGCGCCGGTGTACGTGAACGCGATCGCGAGCGTTCCGGAGCTATTGACCGCGATCGAGGGCGTGCCGGTGTTCGAGTTCGTCGTGAAGCCGTTGAGCGACCTCGCCATCAGAGCCGTCCCCGCGGGGCTCAGTTCCAGAACGAAAAAGCCGTTCGTATTGGCCGGAGTGAAGAGGGTGACGACCGAACCATTGACCGGGAATCCAACCGTGGACTGGTATCCGCCGATGCCGAAGATGTTGCCCTTGGAGTCCACGGCGACGCCGGAAGCGAAGTCAAAGCCGGTGCCTCCCGGCGCGTACGTGAAGAGTTCATTACCCGTGGCCGAGTCGAACTTCTCAAAGAACGTGTCGGGTCCGTTGGAGACGCTGGTCTTGGTGTCCGCGGCGCCGCCCGCATTGAAGTTCACGGTGCCCTGATAGAACCCGGAGGCGACGACGTTGCCGGACGGGTCGATGGCAACTGACTGGACCTGAGACTGATTGTTCGCGGCGGCGGCGAGCTGGGAGGCCCAGGTGACGCTGTCGGCGGCTCCGGAGACGCTGATCTTGGTGACGAAGGAATCCACAGCGCCGGTCGAGGTCAGCGTTTTGGTTCCGAGGGCGAGCGAGCCGGTGAAAATACCGCCGACCACGAAATTCGCGCCCGTGGCATCGACGGCGATGCTCTGCGGTTGCACGCTCCCCGTCGACTGGGCCTGGTCGAGAAAAATCGTGTTCCCCTGGGGATTCAGCTCCCAGAAGAAAGCCGCGGGCTTCGCTCCCGAGTTCAGAACCTGCCCCGAATCGAAGGTGACGGAGCCCTGGAAGTAGCCGGTCACAAAAGCGTCGCCGTTGTTGTCGATGGCGACATCGGCCGCTCGATCCTGCGACGTTCCCCCGAACGGCTTCAACCAGAGAAGGAGGCCGGTGGGGGAATATTTGGCGACGAAGCCGTCGCTGATCCCGTTACTCGTGCTGGTCAGTGACGGGCCGTTTCCTCCGAAGTCGAC
>JAYUFP010000273.1:0-6491 GCA_043738665.1 Isosphaeraceae bacterium | reverse complement strand
CCGGGAACCGGCGGACGTCGCCCGCGGATCCGCCCGACAAGAACGCGCGCGAGGGCGCGTGCCTGTGACTTCTCGATCGAGCGATCGGACCGGAGCGTGCCGCGGAGAATTTTCCGCAACACATCCACACCGTCGAGTAGCCACAGGCCGGCCGATTCGATCCTGGGCCGGTGCGTGGCAAACCACTGATGCATCCCGTACATATACCAGGCGTGAAGATCGGGACGCCGGTTCGAATCGGAACCCCCGCCGCTGGCACCTCCCAGATGGCGGATCCAGCCTCCCTCAAAGGGTTCAAGACGCCATCCGCGTTTCAGGAGGCGAGCGGAGAGGTCGCAATCCTCCCAGTACATCCAATATCTCTCGTCGAGTTGACCGCCGATGGAGGCGAGTGCCGCGCCGCGGAGCACCAAGGCGGTCCCCGCGAGCCAGACGGCTTCATCAGTTTCGCGACGCAACGGGGCCAATCGAAAGGCCTGACGCGCGAGATCTCGAAACCGAGGAAAGGGATACGTGCATTGTTGCGGTCGATCATCGACACCGATGAGCCGAGGGCTCGACGCACCCACTTCCGGGCTCCCGTTCAGCCAGGATGTACAACGTGAGAGGGTATCGTCCGGAAGGATGACATCCGAATTCAGCAGAACGAGGTACTTGCCCCGGGCCCGCAGGAGCGCCGCGTTGTTGGCGGCGGCGAATCCCGCGTTCGATCCCATTTCGACGAGTCCGACCCGAGGAAACAGGCGTCGAACCATCGCCGCGGAACCGTCTTGACTGGCATTGTCGGCGACGATGACCTGCGCGTCGGGTTCGTGGATCTCGACCGAGGCTAGGCACTGGCGGAGCAACTCTCGCGTGTTGTAGTTGACGATGATGATGCTCAAGAACGGTTCGGCAGGTGAACTCATCCGCAGACCTCGCTCTCCGTGACAATCCGCTCGATGAAGTCGCGATAACGGGCCGCCTGCATGTCCCAGGTCCAGTCGGCCAGAATTCGCGCCCGTGCCGCCTGGCCGAGTTCGGCCGACAACGCCTGTTTCAGGCCTTGTGCCACGGAGGCGATGTCTTCGGGGTCCACGTAGATCGACGAGTCCTCGAGAATCCAGCGTGGGATCGGCGCGTCGGGAGCGACAATTGCCAGTCCGCTCGCCGCGGCTTCCAGGTAAACGATGCCGAATGGTTCCTCGCGGTGCATGTGGAGAAACACGTCGGCCTGACGGTACACCGCGGGCATGCTCGACCGGGGCAGACTGCCGAGCAACCGATGTCTCCCCGGCAGCAAGGCCTCCGCGCGGGCGGCGACCTCGGCACGTTGCGGCCCGTCACCCGCCACCACCAGGAACAGTTCGGGGTCCAGTGCCACGGCATCGATCGCCTCGGCCACTCTCTTCGCCGGGATCAAGGCGCTCACCATCAAGACCACGGGCCTGTCATGTGGGATGCCGAAATCAGGCGGCTGCTCCTCGGGTCTCGCAGGGCGGTAGTCGTCGGGGTCAACGCCGTTGGGGATCAAGGCGGACGGGTATTGATCGTGATGCCGGTCGAAGTATTGAGGGTTGATGCAAACGAGGCCGTCGCAGCGGAAGTAGCGATACTCCCGGCTCGACGCCCGGCACATCCAGTCTCCGTTTTGTGTCACGAAGATCTGTTTCGGTCGGTTCTTCCCGCCCGTGAGTTGCAGCATCCAGTTCACATAGGGGTAGGAACAGGCGACGACCGCGTCATAATCCCCGGCCCGGTAACCGCGGCGTCCCAGGATGTTCAAGACGAACGAAAGCTCTTCGTAATGATTTTCGGTACGAAGGCAGGGCAGCTTCGGCCAGCGTTCGAATCGTTCCCTGGGGACACAGCCGACCCGCCGCAGTGAGAGCCCGTCGGTCCCTTCCTCGCCCGAGCCGAAGACGGTGACTTCCATTCCCGGGTCACGTCCCAACCCCCGCGCGACTTCAAGAAAGGCGGTCTCCGCCCCTCGCTGCACTCGACCCAGGCCGGGGAGGATCATCGCCACGCGTCGCTTTGTCATCCGGTTCGCCTCTCCTGCACAATCACGGTCGAGGTCCACGTACTAAAGGTAGGACAGGCATGCGAGGCGATTGCAGCGCGTGGGTTCGATTCGCGGTTCGGGGGGCGACGACCTTGAGGATTCTCTACAGTCACTACCTTGTGGACGATGCCCACCCCGCCGCTTTGATGGTTCATTCCGTCGCCAAGGCCCTGCGCGCGCGCGGGCACGAGGTCGGCGTCCATCGTTCCGCCGGGCTACCGCGGGCCACGGGTGGTCCTCCCAAGAGCCGTCTCTCCGATAGGGCGCGGGCCAAGGTATGGTTCGCGCGCGCACTCGCGAGGAATCGGGCAATGTTCGCGGCCGACCTCAAGGCGGTCCGCGAGTTTCGGCCCGACGTCGTGCTCGGCCGGCAGGACGCCTATTGTTTTTCAATGCCCGGGGCTTGCACCCTTCAAGGTGTGCCACTCGTCACTTTTGCCGACGCCCCGGTCGCCTACGAGACCCGACTCTTCGGGACGGGAGGGGGTCGCTGGCACCCGCCGGGACTTGTCGAGGCCCTCGAGGCGTGGACCATCCGGGCGAGCCGGGAAGTCATCACGGTCAGCCACCCCGCCGCCCGAAGACTGGCCCGGTATCGTTTGAAAACACCGATCCATGTCGTCCCCAACGGCGTCGCCCCGGCGCGGTTCCCGATTCACGACCCGGACGAGCGAACCCGCCTCCGCGCCGCTCTGGGGCTTACTGCTCCGCTGGTCCTGGGCTTCGTGGGGAGTTTCAAGATTTTCCACGGGATCGACCGACTCCGCGACCTCATCCTGGCCACGGCCGACCGGGCGGATACCCAGTGGCTTTTGATCGGGGACGGTCCGGAGCGGGCGACCCTCGAAGGGTCACTTGAGGGGAAAGCCCGCGTCGTCTTCGCCGGTCGACGGCCCGCGGAAGAAGTGGGAAGCCTGCTCGGTCTGGTGGACGTGGCCGTGGCTCCCCACACGCTCTTTGGGGGGGACTTCTATTTCTGCCCGCTCAAGATCCTGGAATATGCCGCGGCGGGGTGTGCCGTCGTGGCCAGCGATCAGGGCGACATCCCCTTGCTGCTCGATCACGGCAAGGCCGGCGTGTTGGTTTCCGACAACTCGATCGAATCCTGGGACGCGGCGGTCCGCGACTTGCTTAATGATCGGGTACGCCGAACGGCACTCGGTACGGCGGCCCGTGAATCGGTGCTGAAAACCGGGAGTTGGGACGCGAACGCTAGGCGAGTTGAGGAGATTCTTGCAGGAGTGACGGCCGCAAAAGGCCAGTACCCGACTCAATCTGAGGCGAAGAAGTCTCATCTTGAGAAAGCGAAGGCGAGACGCCTTGCGGAACGAGGATTGAATCCCGATCAGCGCGACGTGAAATCTTATGAACTGGAACCTGGATAAAACCCCTGAACGCCTGCTGGTAACCATGAAAACGGCCAATCTCGATGCGTCGGTCGCGAACCAATTCCTTACCGATCTGCTTCCTTTGCTAAGCGGTAACGTCCCCGTCGTGATCGACATCGCCGCCGTGAAGTTCGTGGACTCGAGTGGCCTCGGAGTGTTGTGCAGACTCGCGGAGAAATCGACACCGACGCACTTGAGGTTAGTGGGCGTGTCCGAGCGGCTGGCGAAAGCGCTCTCGCGGGCTCACCTCCTGACACCGTTCTCGACACCGCGACCTATCCTTGTGATGCGAACCGCCTGATTCACCGCCGAGTGTTCGCACGACGCGACGAAACGCCGACTCATCGACAACACGGGGGCATGACTCCCGTGTTGTCCTTTCGTTTGCGCCTTCAAGCCTGATGACAACCACGCGGAGACCTCCGTCATGTCCGTGCCGATGAATCAGAACGCGAGGGTGACGGCGCGAATCGCGGCACCGATCTCCATGACGCGAGGGACACGGCGCGGAGGGTTGGTCGGCCACATCCTGGGTCGATTCCTCGGCGCGGTGCGGGAACGCAAGGTGGTCTTTGCGACGGCGCTCTTGCTCTCGATATTTCTCGCGTTCAACGGTGCGGGGCTTGTGTCGAAGAAGGTCTGGGAGGCGGAGACGACTCTCGTCTATGCCCCGTTGCCCGTCCCCGACGACGGCAAGGGGCTCTACACCCCTCCCGATCTGAAAACGCTGACCGCCTTGATCAACTCTCCCGAGAACATCGAGGATATTCGCAGGCACTTCAAGCTCGAAGTTCCCGGCAAGGCGGTTGACAAGAATCTGACCGTCCTGATCCCCAACGGGACCAAGGTGGTCAAGCTCTCGTTCCGCTGGGATGACGGGCCGCGGGGGGCCGAGATGCTCAACCGGCTCGCCGGGGTGTTCGTGAACGGTGTCGCCGAGCTGCGTCGCAACAAGCTCGGCGAGCACGTCCACGATTTCGAGGTGAACCTCGCGAAGACGTCGGCGCGGCTTGACGAGGCCTCGAAGGCGGTCCGCGATTTTTACCGCCGCAATAATCTCGTCGACTACCACGAAGATTTGATCCTGATCAAAAAGGAGATCATGGAATTCGATGCCTCGATCGCCCAGCAACGGCGGATCGAGAGCGACACCCTGGCGCAGGCGAAACGCATGACCGAACACCTCGCCGAAGTGAAGGCCGAGGATGCGAAGGACGTCGAACACGAGAAGCAGTTTCAGGCCTCCTCGGAGTCCGTGGCCGACAACCGTCGCCGACAGGACAGGCTTCGTGAGTTGATCGGCGAGGAGCAAAGAATCCAGGAAGTTCAAGCGCAGCTTGATGTCAAGACAAAAGAATACGATCGCGTCCGCAAGCTCGTCATGAAAGGCGCCGCCCCGCTCGCCGAAGCCGATGCGATTCGCGCCGAGATCATCGTTCTTAACTCTCGCATCAAGGACACCGAGAAGATTCGTCTGTGGAAGGCCGAACTCGAAAAGATCGACAAGGTGGTCGTTCCCGACGGTGCCAAGAAGAATTCGGGTTCGCCGATCATTCACCAGGTGCTTTTCCGAAGGCTCGAGCTCGAGCTTCAGCTCACCGCGATCCGCGAGGAGATCCGACAGGTCGAGAAGGGAGTCGGCGAAAAGCGAAAGCTACTCGAAAAACTCGACGGCCTCCGCGGCGAATACGACTCTCTGACCCGGAAAGTGGAAGCGATCAATGCCGAACGGTTGCAGGTCGAAAGTCAAATCGCGGGCATGAAAAACCTGATGAGCCTCTCCGCGGGAGAGTTCGTCGTCGCCTCCCGCGCCGAGGCGGGCGAATTCCCGGTCTCCTCGAATAAAAAATTGTTTCTCGCAGGATTCGGGGGCTTGGGGGTGATGCTCGCCCTCGGCCTGGTCATCGTGCTGGAAGTCACGCTGGCGGGGTGGTCGCCGGAAGGAAGGGGCTATCAGCTCGGCCTGCCGCTTCTGGCGCTGATCTCGCCCGTCGGCGAAAAGGCGCGGTTCCAGCAACTTCGAGGACTGGCACTACGCCTCAGGCAGCACGTCGCCGAGGCGGGGGCCGTCATCGTTTTCAGTACCCTTTCCGACACCGGTAGCGCGAACGACACACTGGGCGAACTCGCCGGTTTCTTCGCCTTGCGTGACGAACGGATCTTAATTCTCGACGCCCGCGTTTCCCATCAAGAGAAGGCCCAAGACAAACTCGATGGCCCTGACGCGAAGGCCAGAGCGAAGAGAAGTCGGAAAAGCCTGGCCATGGCCTCCGAGACGCCGAAGGCGGGCGAGGAGGTTGTTCTGGGCCTATCGGATTACCTGGCCTTCAACTGCAATCACCCCGACGACATCTGCCACCCCGAGGAAGGTTATGGTGTCGACCGCATCCGCGCGGGTCAAGCGATCGTGACCGCGGATGCCCTGGCCACCCACCGGATGGCGGAACTGATACTCGAGTTGCGGCAAAACTATTCGTTGATCCTGATCATCGGGCCTTCGCTCTCGCAGGCGGTCGACCTGCAGATCCTCGCGACGATGGCACTCGGGGTCGTCGCCGTCGTCGATGCCCCCGTTCCCATCACCCGTGAAGTCCGCCGGACCCTCGACGAACTCAACAGCCTCGGCGCCCCGATCCTCGGCCAGATCGTCCTGGGCGCGGCGGTCTGAGCCGGTCGGCCGATCACCTCGCGGGCGAATGGAGTTCCGGGGGAGTCGAGAAACGATCCGTAGTAAGATCGAAGGGACGCGGTTCGAGCGTGGACGCTCGGGCCGTGTCTTTTCCTGTTTCCGCCTCCGACCGAGATGCCGCTTGAATCGCTCCTCGTCTCCGACATCAATCAGAATGAAAATTGATTCTCAATCCGAGAAGGTTCCAAGGCCCGACTCACGACGGATTGCGGCCTGGAGTTGCAGGAAGAAGCCAATCCGGTGTGAAATCGAGACATTTCGAGCCAATCTCCGAGAGCGGCTCGCGCGATTCCTCCGCCGGAACGGTTATTGAAGGACTCAAAGACCAACGTGTCGCAGCCGATTGGAACGGGTGCGGAAGATCCAACAT
>JAYUFP010000272.1:0-6493 GCA_043738665.1 Isosphaeraceae bacterium | reverse complement strand
GCTTTTGAAGGCAAGCGCCGGACCCTGGTCCTCTCGGCCGACGGCGACCGCAGCGACGAGGTGATCATCCGCCAGGCCCAGCTCCTCGCCCCGGCGTTCGACAGGGTGATCATTCACGAGGAGCCCGCGAGGAACCGAGGACGCGCCAAAGGGGCGATCCCCATCTTGCTCCGTCGTGGGATTGAGTTGTCTTCGAAATGTCCGGAAATCGTGGAAGTCTTTGGAGAAGTCGCGGCGATCCGTTACGCGTTGGAGGAAATCAGATCGGGCGACGTGTTGATGTTGATTATCGACGCGGTGGAGTCGTCGCTGGCGTTGATTCAGTCGTTGGTTGACGAGAAACTGGCTACGCGGGGAAATGTCTGACATGAACGTCGTGCCCGGAGCGATGAACCCGTATGAAGCGCCGAAAGTCTCGCTGGAAGACCAAAAGTCGGCGCGCGGTTTCTGGACCGGGCGAGTTTTGATGGACATGATCGGCGGGGTTTTCTGGGTTGCCTTCGGGTCGTTCTGGCTCGTGCTTGGTGCATTTGCTTTCTGGCATGGCGGTAGGGAAGGCGGGCAGGGCATCATCCCGGGCTTCGGTACTTTGGCGTTGGGTCTGTTTCTTCTCTCGCGGGTCGACAAGGCGCGACGTCGGGGCCGGCTTCCAACAGATGAATCGTTGTCGGGCAGCTTGTGCCGGCCGACTTACGTCCGAGATATCGCCCTTAACGAGATGACGTGGCCGGAGCCGATGCCGATGAATCCTTATGAAGCACCGAATGGATCGGTAGAGGGTAGGTCGTCGCCCCGGTCCTGGACGTCTCGCGATACGCAAGATGTGATCGGCGGGGCTTTCTGGATTCTCGTTGGCGCTTTCATGGTTTTTGCCGTCTGGGGGGTACCGAAAAGGGTCAGTGGACCTTATGACCCGCCGAACTGGCTCGCAAGTTTCATCATGGGGATCCCCTTCTTCCTCGGAGGAGGATTTCTACTTCAGAGAGCGATCCGTCGTACACCGACGCGGGAAAAAACAAGCCTCAATTGAATCTACAGGTCGGAAAACTAGACGAGGAATCAAAATACCGCCCCATGCTCCAAAAATTCGACGAACGCAACCGCGACCTTCTCATCAACATCAACGGCGAACTCTTCCACCGCGATAAGGCCGGGATCAGCCCGTTCGACTCCGCGGTGCAGGGGGGCGACGCCGTCTGGGAAGGGCTTCGCGTCTATGAAGGCCGGATCTTCAAGCTGATCGAACACCTCGATCGCCTTCGGGGCTCGGCACTCGCCCTGGCGTTCGCCGAGATCCCCTCGCATGACGCGATTATTGAACAGATCAAGCGGACGCTTGCCGCCAACACGATGCGCGACGGCTGCCACATCCGTCTAACGCTCACGCGCGGGGTGAAACTCACTTCGGGAATGGACCCGCGATTAAACACCTCGGGGCCGACGTTGATCGTCCTCGCCGAACACAAAGCCCCGGTGTATGACAAGGGCGGCATCACGCTCATCACCAGCGCGGTGCGGCGTCCGGCTCCCGATTCGATGGACCCGAAGATCCATCACAACAATCTGATCCCCTCGATCCTCGCGAAGATTCAAGCCAACGCGGCGGGGGCCGACGACGCCCTGATGCTCGACCAGCGCGGCTTCGTGGCCGAGACCAACGCCACCCACGTTTTTCTCGTCGCAAAGGGCGAGGTCATCACGCCGCAGCCGGTCGCATGTCCCGAAGGGATCACGCGCTCCGTCGTGATTTCGTTGTGCCGGACGCACGGAATTCCGCTGGCCGAGCGCGACGTCTCGTTGACCGAAGTCCACCGCGCCGACGAGGTGTTTTGCACGGGAACCATGGGTGAGATCGCCCCGGTGAAGGTCGTCGACGGGAGGACCATCGGCGACGGCCAGACCGGGCCGGTCACAAACCGGATCGGCGAACTCTTCCGCGATTTGACGCGGACGGAAGGGGTGCGTGTGGCGGATTGAAGCATCCTTTCCGCCGCCATCCCATTGACTTACCACCCTGAAGTTCGGAGAGAATACAAATCATCCAGGGGTCTCGGCTGGTAACGCGACCGATCCGCCCACCGCAACCTTGAGGTCAATCATGATGCTCGGTTCCCTTTTCCGCGCGCCGGCGACGCTCGCCTGCCTTCTCGCACCCGCGTTTCTCTTGGGCGGAGCGGCCCCCTCGGGGACGGAGAAACCGCTCAAGGCACTCTTCCTCGGCGATCGCGCCCACCACAAGCCGGCCGACCGCGCGGCGCAGCTCACGCCGGTGATGCACGACCGCGGCATCGAGATCACATACACCGAGAAACTCGACGATATCAACCCCGATAACCTCGCCAAGTTCGACGCCCTGATCGTCTACGCGAACATCGACGTCATCCCCCCCGCGCAGGAAAAAGCCCTACTCGACTACGTCATGAACGGCGGAGGTTTCGTCCCGCTGCACTGTGCGTCGTTCTGTTTCCGCAACTCGCCGGAAGTCGTCGCGATCATCGGTGCCCAGTTCAAGAGCCACACGACCGGCGAGTTCGACACCAAGATTGTCGATGCCAACCACCCGATAACCAAGGGACTCGTCCCTTTCAAAACGTGGGATGAAACCTACGTTCACACTCTCCATAACGAAAAGAACCGCACCGTCCTCCAGACCCGCCAGGAAGGCTCGCGTGAGGAACCTTGGACCTGGGTCCGCACCGAAGGCAAGGGCCGGGTCTTCTACACGGCGTACGGCCACGACGGTCGCACGTTCGGTCAGCCCGGTTTTCATGACCTCGTCGAGCGAGGGATTCGCTGGGCGGCGAACAAGGGTGAGGTTTACGATTCACATCCGAAAGCCCCTTCCAATCTCAAGCCGTTCTCTTATGCCAAGCCAGCGGGCCCGATCCCGAACTACCTCGAGAGCAAGAAGTGGGGCGTTCAAGGCGAACCGATCGACCGGATGCAAGACCCGCTTTCGGCCGAAGAGTCGGTCAAGCACATGGTTTTGCCTCGCGGGTTCGAGGCGAAACTCTTCGCGTCGGAGCCCGACATCGCCAAGCCCCTCTGCATGGCCTGGGACCACCGGGGCCGACTCTGGATCGCCGAATCGACCGACTACCCGAACAACCTCAAAAAAGTCGGCGAAGGCGACGACCGGATCAAGATCTGTGAAGACACCGACGGCGACGGCAAGGCCGACAAGTTCACGATTTTCGCCGACAAGTTAAGCATCCCCACCAGCATGACCTTCGCCAACGGAGGCGTGATCCTAAACGACGCCCCCGACACTCTGTTCCTCAAAGACACCGACGGCGACGACAAGGCCGACGTCCGCAAGGTTCTGTTCACAGGCTGGGGCACTCGCGACACTCACGCCGGGCCGAGCAACCTGCGCTACGGGTTCGACAACTGGATCTGGGGCATGGTCGGTTACTCGGGGTTCAGCGGAACCGTCGGCGGCGAGCGGTCGCGGTTCGGCCAGGGATTCTTTCGCTTCAAGCCCGACGGCTCGAAGCTCGAATTCCTCCGCAGCACGAACAACAACACCTGGGGTCTCGGGTTCACCGAGGAAGGGCTTGTTTTCGGCTCGACGGCCAACGGTTGCCCGAGCGTCTACCTGCCGGTCCCGAACCGATATTACGAAAGCGTGCGGGGGTGGTCGTCGAGCGTCCTGGCAAGCATCGCGAGCTGGAACCGATTTTATCCGATCACCGACAAGGTCCGGCAAGTTGACTGGCACGGCGGGTTCACCGCCGGCGCGGGCCACGCGATCTACACCGCGAGGAATTATCCGAAGCACTACTGGAACCGCACCGCGTTCGTCACCGAGCCGACCGGGCACATCGTCTCGACGTTCCTGCTCGAACCGGAAGGCAGCGACTTCAGGTCGGACAACTCGTGGAATTTGCTCGCCAGCGACGACGAGTGGACGTCGCCGATCATGGCCGAGGTCGGCCCCGACGGCAACGTCTGGGTGATCGACTGGTACAACTTCATCGTTCAGCACAACCCCACGCCGCAAGGCTTTCAGACGGGCAAAGGCGCCGCGTACGTCACCCCGCTCCGCGACAAGACGCACGGGCGGGTTTACCGGATCGTCTACAAGGACGCAAAGGAATCGAAGCCCTTCGCGCTCGACCCGAAAGACGGCGAGGGCCTCGTCAAGGCGCTCGCGAGCAACAACATGTTCTGGCGATCGAATGCTCAGCGATTGTTGGTTGAGCGTGGCGACAAGGATGTGGCCTTGAGCCTCTTGAGGCTTGTCGCCACGCCTACGACTGACGAGATCGGGCTCAATCCCGCCGCGATCCACGCGTTGTGGGTTCTCAAAGGTTTGGGCGTTCTCGACGGAGATTCGTCCGACGAGGCAATGATCGTGAGGAATGTCCTGGAGCGAAAACCGACACCGGGAGTGATCCGGAATATCGTTCAAGTGCTGCCCCACGATAAGGCCCTGGTCGACGCGATCGTCGCCAACCAACTCCTGTACCACGCCGATGCCCAGGTCCGGCTCGCGACGCTCCTGGCCTTGAGCGAAGTCAAAGGGTCGGATTCTGCGGCCGTCGCGACGCTCACCGAACTGCAAACCGGGAGGCTCGACCGCGACCGCTGGCTCCTCGACGCCGCCACATCCGCCGCCGCCGCCAGCGCTTTGCCGTTCCTGACCGCTGCCGCCAAAGGGGATGCCGATCTCGCACGCAGGCTCGACCGCAACGGTGAGTCGACGGTCACCATGGTCGTCTCGCGGGTCGCCGAACACTACGCTCGCGGAGGACCCGTGGACACGGTGGGGATCTTGCTCGTGTCCCTCGGAGAGTCCCATCCGAAGGTCGCCGAATCGACGATCAACGGTCTGATCCGCGGCTGGCCGCGCGACAAGCCCGCAAAGCTGAGCGACGATCAGGAAAAGGCCATGATGACGCTCCTCCCCAAGCTCGCGCCCGCCGCCAGAGGCCCCCTCGTCAGCCTGGCGACGCGGTGGGGTAGCAAGGGTCTGGAGAAGTATTCCAGCGAAATCGCCGCGTCGCTTCTGGCGATCGTTCGCGACGAAACCAAGTCCGACGAAGCCCGAAGCGCCGCCGCGAAACAGCTTGTCGAGTTCCGAAAGAGCGATGCGACGACGGCCCGATCGCTCCTGGAGATGATCGTGCCCAGGACGTCCCCGGCGTTCGCCTCGGGGCTAGTCGCGGCGGTTTCGAGGACCGATTCCGCCGAGGTCGGCGTGACGCTCGTCGATGGCCTCAAATCGCTGACCCCGGCGGTCCGCGCCGAGGCAATTCGTGCCCTGATCGGCCGCGAGGACTGGGTCGTCGCCTTTATGAACGGCGTGGAAGCCGGCAAGGTCCGGCTCGAAGAACTTTCGCTCGACCAAAAGCAAGCTCTGGCCGCCCACCCGAACCGTTCGATCGCGGGGCGGGCGAAAGGCATGCTTGCCAAGGGGGGCGGGCTCCCCGACGCCGACCGGCAGAAAGTCATCGATCAACTCGGGCCGATCGTGATGAAACCGGGCGACGCCGCCAAGGGCAAGCTCGTCTTTACACAGCAGTGCGCCAAGTGCCACCGGCACGGGGGCGAGGGCGGGAAGGTGGGTCCGGACCTGACAGGGATGGCCGCCCACCCCAAGGCGGAACTCCTCGTGAACATTCTTGACCCGAGTCGGAGTGTCGAAGGCAACTTCGTGTCGTATACGGTCGCCATGGCCGACGGCCGTACGTTCAACGGCCTGCTCGCTTCCGAAAGCAAGACGGCCATCGAATTGCTCGACACCGAAGGAAAGTCGATCAAGCTGCTTCGCGAGGAGATCGAGGAGCTGGTCGCCTCAAAGAAGTCGCTGATGCCCGAAGGGTTCGAGAAGCAGATCCCGCCGGAGAGCATCGCCGACATCCTGGAATTCCTCACCCAGCGCGGCAAATACATGCCGCTCGACCTCCGCAAGGTGGCGACGGTCGTCAGCACTCAGGGGATGTTCTACGAGAAGGATTCGAGCACCGACCGCATGATCTTCCCGGATTGGTCACCCAAAACATTCGAGGGCGTGCCATTCGCACTCGTCGATCCCGAAGGCGACAAAGTGCCGAACGCGATCCTCCTGAACGGCCCACAGGGCACAACCGCCCCGAAGATGCCGCGATCGGTATCTTTGCCCTGCAACGCTCCCGCCAAGGCGATCCACTTCCTCAGTGGAGTGAGCGGTTGGGGCGCGACGGGGGCCGATAGTCCTCAGACGGTCTCAATGATCGTGAGGCTGCACTACGCCGACGGAAAAACCGAAGATCACCCGTTGCGGAACGGCGTCGAGTTCGCGGATTACATCCGACGCATCGACGTCCCCGGCTCGAAGTTCGCTTATTCGCTCCGAGGGCAGCAGATCCGCTATCTTGCCGTGCAACCGAAACGGCAGGACCCGATCGAAAGCATCGAACTTGTGAAAGGCCGAGATGCCACCGCGCCGATCGTGATGGCGGTGACGGTGGAGGCTCCTTGATTCAATAGGCCGCTTTGTAGCGGACCA
>JAYUFP010000271.1:0-6498 GCA_043738665.1 Isosphaeraceae bacterium | reverse complement strand
GAATTCGGCGTTTTCCCGCCGGTTTTCTCGCATCGGTCATCGGCCATTGGTCATCCGCCATCGTTTTTCTCCGGGAAACTTCCCGGACAGACTCTAAGCCTTTGGGGGCCTTGATCGGCCTTTTGCAGGCACCACCCCGGTTTGGTGAAAAGTTGGGGTTGCCTGGGCCTTGTGTTCATCCCGAATGGGTTGCGCATCTTTTTTCGCGTTTCGCTCGACACGTCGGACGCCCCGGCGGGTCATTCCCGGACCCCTCACCCCTTACCCTCTCTCCGCAAAGCCGGGGAGAGGGCGATCGTCTCAGGATTCGTCCGACTGGATTCCGCGCCCGAAGTCAATCTCCGGATGGATTCCGCGGATACCGCGGCTTGCAAACGGCCGGAATGGGATCGCGCGCGACAAAAACTCGACGGTCGAGACCGACCTGCTTGCAACATCAACCCTCACGTTTCATCAGCCCGGCACCACCCTGCAATCCATGATGAGCCGACGTCGAAAGGGGCGGACCCGGTCATTGACCGGATTCCGCCCCTTTCGGTGTGATCGGAGACCGGTGAAGGACCGGCCTCCTCTCTCGGACGTTGGTCCGTTCTGGGGGTGAGCGGGGAGGGTGGTTTCGGTCGGCGGGGCGGGTACGGCCGGGTCCTCGACCCCTTCGCGGGGATCGGCGGATGCCGGTCCTCACGCGTGCGGGGTGGATCGGCCGGACGTTCCCCGGCGAGACGCGCGAAGCGCTCGCCGTGATCGCGAGGGCCGGGATCCGGCCTCGCGTTAAACCCCGCCATGGGGCCGTCGGCGTCCAGGTCGAACCCGGACGGTCGCGGCGTGGAACGGGGGCGCCGACTCCTCCCGGCACATTCTCGATCTCCGGCGTCGGCGTCGATGATTCCCAATCCTCGCACAGTTCCGAAGGCGCGGGCGGGGCGTCGGGGCTGGGTTCGGTAACGGCGACGGCGGCAGGCTCGGGCTCGACGCTCGGGACAGTTTCGGCCTCAACGTTCTCAAGTTCCACCACATGTTCCGGGAACTCCGCGACAGGTTCGGCGAGGGCGTCCGGTGCGATACCGTTATCCCTCGTCGAGACTTCGTCGTGAACTTCCAGGGCGTGGCGTTCTTCAAAACGCTCGGCGTCAACCTCGTCCGTCGCGACAAGACGGGCAGGCTCGCCTTCCGTTTCGGAACCGACATCCCCCGCGTCCGGCGCGTCTGCCGGTTCGGGAACGGGCTCGGCGGGAAGGTCGTTCGTCAACTCGGGGTCGGGAATGGCGCGGGCGGATTCGTACTCAGGGATGTTCACAACCGCATCGGCCCTGACGAATTTGCCGGGGCCGACACGGATCCATGTCACGAGCGGTTCCGGAATCGTCTCCGAAACGTCCGTCGTCTCTTGCGAGACGGCGATCGGCTTGGGTTTCCTGGAACGCGATCGGCCTTTTTTCAAAGGCTTCAGCGCCAGGGTCGCGGGATCGTCTCCGGGGACCGGGTCGAGTTCCGTGACGGCCGTGGACGTGGGGTTCGGATCGGACCCGAAACGGGTCGTCGTCGCCGTCGTTGCGACCGATTCATTCGCCAATGTCCGCGTGTCGGCCATCGCGTCCCGTCGAGGTCCGTTCACGGAAGCGCGCGCGGGTTCGCGCTTGCCTCCGGGAACTCCCAGGATCAGGAGCATGAGGACGAGATACACGGGGACCAGCCAGACCGAGCCGAAATAGGCGACGGCCAGGGTGGTGGTCGCGACCAGGCACGCAAGGCTCGCGGGCCAGACCCACGCGTGAACGCGGGTTTTGCCTTTGAGACCCGACGGGGCGGGTCGCGACGAAGTCGTGGGAGTGAAAGGGTCTTCTGGACGCACGCGAGGGCCGCTCCGGTCGATCCTGTCGTCACCGAGAACATCCTGAGGGCCGGCGATCGCCGAAGGATTTCGGCGACCCCGTCGGTTTCCCCAAAGGCATTATCGGAACGGTTCGGCGGGCGACTGGCGGGTTTTCAAGGCGAGGAGGGACCGCCTTTGACGGTCGATCCGGACGTGTCGGCGGGGTGCTCTGGACGTTGTAGCAAACGTTCAGCACCGAGCGATCGAAGCTCGGCCGCGACTCGTTTTCCGAGTTCTTCGGGCTGATCTAACGGGCCGGTTCGCGAGGCGAACGCGCGCTCGCGGCCGTCGACGTCGAACACGGCCACGTCAAGCGCCAGCGTGCCGTCTCCGGCGTCACGTCCCCAGGCCCCGAGGGGGATCATGCAACCCCCTTCGAGTTCCGCCAGGGCCTTGCGTTCGGCGAGCACGGCGCGGCGGGTGGGTGGATGATTCATCGGTTCAAGAAACGCGAGCGTGTTCACGTCGATGGCCCGGCATTCGATCCCGAGCGCCCCCTGTCCCACGGCCGGCAGGAACTTCGGCGGGCCGATCCGCTCGGTGACGTGGCCTTCAAGTCCAAGACGCCGCAAACCGGCTGCCGCGAGAACAACCGCGTCGAGTTTACCGTCGATGGCCCGGTTCAAGCGGGTCTCGACGTTCCCCCGAACTCCGACGATATTCAGACCCGGGCGAAGGAAGAGCAACTGGGCCTTGCGCCGGAGCGAGCCGGTGCCCACGGTGGCGCCTTCGGGCAGGGCGTCGAGGGTTTTGTAAGTCGGAGCGATGAGGGCGTCGGCAAGGTCTTCGCGTTCGGGGACGGCGCCCAGCGTCAATTCGGTCGGGCCTTGTGTCGGCAAGTCTTTCAGACTATGAACGGCCACATCAACCGTGTTATCCATCAAGGCGCGCTGAATTTCTTTCGTGAACAGGCCGAGCCCGCCGAGTTGCGCCAGGGGCGTGTTTCGGTCGCGGTCGCCGTGGGTCTTGATCTCGACGAGCGTGACGACGAGGCCGGGGTGGAGGCTGCGTAGGCGGTCGGCGACCCAGTTCGCCTGCCAGAGCGCCAGCGGGCTGCCTCGGGTTCCAATCTTGAGGGTTTTCGGGGTCATGCGGAGGGGGCCTCTCCGGTCGTACCGACAGTCGCTCACTCGTTGCCGCATTCCGCCTGAGAACGCCGTTGAAGGGATGACCACGCGAACGCGCGATCACTTTCCCTCCCTTGCGAAGGGGGGGTCAGTGAGGGTGGGGCGTTCGTCGTCGCAACCCTTTGCGGCTTCGGACGATCAGGCGATAAGGCGAGGAACTCTCGGGAAGTCGGGGTGACGGGTCGCGACGGGACCACCCCTCCTAACCCCCCCTTCGAAAGCGGGGCAAACAGCGTGATTCTGTATAGATAAACATCCAATAGTGTGCTGATCGATCTTACTCGATCTGGGATCACGGCTAAGAGTCCGTCCCGAAAGGAAATGGCTAGGAAATGGCTGATGACGGATCGGAAAGAGCGAATTCGGCGTTTCCCCGCCGGTTTTCTCGCATCGGTCATCGGCCATTGGTCATCCGCCATGGTTTTTCTCCGGGAAACTTCCGGGACAGACTCTAAGTCCCTTTCCCCTCGGCCCTCGCGACCACGACCGCAATGACCCGTTTCGCCCCTGCCTTCTTCAACGCCCGGGCGGCGGCTCCGCAGGTGGCACCGGTGGTCAGCACGTCATCGACGAGGATCACCGTTCGACCCGCGAGAACCTTCGCCGACCACCTCCGCACGGCGAAGGCGTTCTTGAGGAGCCTGGCGCGCTCGGTGCGGCCCAGGCCGGCGAGTTTCCGGGTCGAAACGACGCGACGCAACGGTCTGGCTCCCTTCAATCCGAGCCGCTGGGCCAGTCCCCTGGCGAGTTCCTCCGACTGGTTATACCCGCGACGGCAGTGCCGCCACCAGTGCAGCGGGACGGGGACGACCAGGGCGTCGCGGCCTTCTCGGTCAATCTCGGGACGGACCTCGACCAGGATGTCGGCCAGCGAGGCGGCGATCCAGCCGTTGGTCTCGTGCTTGAGCCGCAGGCAAAGCTCGCGGATCGGGCCTTGATAAGGACCGAGCGAGATCGCCCGGTCGAAGCCCAACGACTTCCCCCGACACTCCCCGCAACCCCCGTCGCGCCTGGCAAAAGGCCCGACGGGCATCGCACAGCGCCGGCAGACGTCACCGGCGGCGTCGATCAGCTCGGCGCGGCAGTCGACGCAAAACGGCGCGATGACCCCGGCGAACTCGCTATCGGCCCCGCAGATCGGGCATTCCCGAGGCAAGACCAACGACCCCGCCGACTCCATCCCGGCCTTCCAGACGGAGCGAAGGCGCGAAACCAGCGTCGATGAAGGCACAAGAATCGACGACGGCCGCCCTGCCAATGGGTCTCCTCCCCCCTCGAATTCTTATGCAAGAAATGCCCGATGCCGGATCGCGGATGCCGGATCAGGTTGACTCGTTCCCACATGGAGCGTGGGAACGAGTTGGATCGGCCATCGGCAATTGGTCATCCGTCATCGGCCATCGGTCATCGGCAATTGGTCATTGGTCATCGGCCATCGATCCCTCACCCAAGCCCGCTCCCCCGCTGCCCGGTCCTCAAATACGGCTCCAATTCCTCGCGGAGCCGATTGCGAGCACGCGCCAGCAGCGATTTCACCGCGGGCTCGGAACGCCCCATGACCTCGGCGATCTCGGCGTAGCTCATCTCCTCGAACTTGTTCAGCAGGACGGCCATCTTCTGGTCTTCGAGCAATGACCCGAGGGCCTCTTGAATGACTTCGGAAAGCTCGACCTTCCGCATCTGCGCCGAAGGGGTGCCGTCGCGTGAGAGGGCGCGGTCGGAGGGGATTCCCACCGCCTGCGAGCCCGACTCGTCTCCCGCCAGCCTCACGGTCGCGTTCCGGCCTTTATTTCGGAGGTGGTTCATCGCCAGGTTGTTGGCGATCGTGAAGACCCACGTCGAAAACTTCGACCGCGGCCGGTATCCTTTTCGGGCGCGGTAGACGCGGAGGAAGACCTCCTGAGTGAGGTCCTCGGCCTCCTCGACCCGGCCGACGAGATGGGCGAGGACGCCGTGGAGCCGGTACTGGTAGCGGTCCACCAGCGTCTCGAACGCGCCGGGAATGTCGTCTCGGACTTGCAGCATGAGCCGGACGTCCGGGTCTTTCGACTCGAGCTGCTGTTCCAGGGCCTCAATACTCACGGAGCGATCCCTCCGGAACCCCCACTCACCGCGGACGCCGACGCGCCCACCGTCTCCACCATGGCCCCGCCTTCAAACCGCCGACGGAGCTGTCCGCACGCCGCGTCGATCTCGCGGCCTTTGGTCTTCCGAACGCTCACGCTCACCTGGCGACCTTTGAGAATCCTCACGAACCGATCGATCGATTCGGCGGTCGGCCGCTCGAAGTGCAAACCTTCCACCGGGTTGTAAGGGATCAGGTTGACGTGCGCCTTGCGCGACTCCATCAACGACGCCAGCGCCTTCGCGTCTTCGGGGCGGTCGTTGAGGCCTCGGAGCATGACATATTCGAAAGTAACCTGTCGGCCGCTCTTCCGGAAGTACGCGTCGGCCGCTTCCATCACGGCGGTCAGCCCGACCCGCTCATTGACCGGCACAAGCTGGTTCCGCAGCGCCTCCGTCGGAGCGTGCAGCGACACCGCCAGATGATATTGTCGGTCCAGATCCGCCAGCTTCCGCATCTTCTCCGGAAGCCCGACCGTGGAAACCGTCACCCGCCGTTGTCCCATCCCCAACCCCTCGGGATGACAGATCCAATCGAGAGCCGGAACGAGATTATCCAGATTCGCCAGGCTCTCCCCCATCCCCATCACGACCAGATTGGTGAGCCGTTCGTCTTCGGGGAGCAGGTTCCGGAGTCGGATCACCTGTTCGACGATCTCCCCCTTGGTCAAATTCCGCTCGACGCCTTTGAGCCCGCTCGCGCAAAAGACGCAGCCCATCCCGCAGCCGACCTGCGTCGAAACGCAAACGGTCCGCCGGTCCGACTCCGCCATCAACACGCACTCGACCTTCCGCCCGTCCCGACACTCCAACAATAGCTTATCGGTGCCGTCGGGAGAAACGTGGTGCGAGGCGGAAATGGTCGCGAACACCGACCATTCCTCGTCGAGCGTCTCCCTGAGCTTCTTGGGCAGGTCCGACATGACCTCAAAAGACTCGGCCCGGCGCTCGAAGACCCAGCGATAAACCTGGCGCGCGTGGAACCCCTTGTGGCCGTTCTCGACCATCCAGGCTTTGAGGATGTCAGGGTTTGCGTCGAGAAGCGGTCGTTTCATGAGAAAACAGTCGGACTTGCGGATTCGAGCGAGGGTTCCATTCCTCATTCTAGCAACCCGGCGCGCGTTCGTCCTCTATTGTGGAATCTTTCAAGGGAACGCGAGTGTGCAAGACCTGGAACTCTCGGAGTGTTCGCCAGCAACGGCTTGCCCGATCCTGAATGGATGTCTATCATCTGAGCGATCACGATCAAGCCGGATTTGGAGCGGTCATGGCGAATAACCAACTCTTTTACGGCGATAATCTCGAAGTGATGCGAGCGGACATCAAGAGCGAGTCCGTGGACCTGATCTATCTGGACCCGCCTTTCAACTCGAA
>JAYUFP010000270.1:0-6499 GCA_043738665.1 Isosphaeraceae bacterium | reverse complement strand
TTCCGGCCTTGTGGCAATGGCTAACCCGGTCGTGGCGGTGGTTGTCGCGGTCCTCTGGTTCATCATGTCGTCGGTGATCGCGTCAGGCGTACGACTCGCCGCGCAATGGGAGCGCGGAGTCGTCCTACGACTGGGACGCTACCAGAGCACGAAAGGGCCGGGCCTATTCGTGGTGATTCCGATGATCGACCAAGTGCGGATCATCGACACGCGAATCCTCGCCGTCAATATCCCGAAGCAGACCGCGATCACTCGGGACAACGTTCCCGTGACGATCGACGCGGCCCTCTTCTATCGCGTCGCGATCCCTGCCGATGCGATCATCCAGGTGCAGGACTATAGGTACTCGGTCGCGCAGTACGCGCAGACCTCGCTCCGTGACGTCATCGGCCAGATGACGCTCGACCAGCTCCTGGTGGAACGGGAGCAGATCGCCCACGCGATCGAGGCCCATATCGAGAAGGACACGAAAGGCTGGGGGCTGGACGTGACGGCGTTACGGATTCAGGACATCGACATGCCCGAGGATCTCAAAAAGATGATGTCGCGCCAGGCTTCGGCCGAGCGCGAGAAGCGCGCCACCATCACCAAGGCGGAAGGCGATAAGGAAGCGGCGTTCAACCTCGCCGCGGCCGCCGCGACGATGGCGCAATCCCCCGGCGCCATGCAGCTTCGCACCTTGCAGACGATCGACGGACTCGGGCCCACGGCCTCGAACACCGTCTTGCTCGCCGTCCCCATCGAGATCATGGAAACGGTGAACGCACTCCGGGGAATGATCCCGAGGTCCGATTCGCCGGGCGGGCCGACGGCGTGAAACCGACCGGCGCGCGACTTGATACGAGACTCCACGCGGTCTATCTTAATCCCTGTTTGGGAGGGCGAAGCTCCGGCTGAGCTGAGCATCGACCCGGCTCGCCGTGAGGCTCGCCCTCGCGCGGTGAACGTGTCGTTCAATGCCACTCCCAGCATCACTGATTACATCGGTCCGGCCCCTCGGGAGTGCGCTCGCACCGGGGCCGGGCTCTCACTCGACACGAGAAAGAACCGTAATGAACGACCCTCAATTCGAAGTCGGCAACAAGGGTTATGACAATTCCCCCGGCTTCTCCGCGGAGCCGCCGCCCAAGAAGCAACGCGGCTGCTTCTTCTACGGCTGCGTCTTCGCCGCGGTCCTCGCGGTGATCGGCGTGATCCTCGCCGGGGCACTCACATACACAGGTTACTACTACTACACGAAACTCATCAACGATTACACCTCGACGACCCCCGCCGAGCTCACCAAGTTCCAGCTCCCGGAAGATCAGCTCAAATCGCTGAACGACCGGGTCGCCGAATACAAGAAGGCAATCGATGGGGGGAGGGCCTTCGATCTGGTCCTTACCGCGGACGAGGTCAACTCGCTCATCAACGAGAACGAAGACCTGAAGGGCAAGGTCTACATCACGATCAAGGGCGACCAGGTTTCCGGTCAGCTCTCGATTCCCCTGGGAGCGACGGGCCTTCCCGGCACGAAAGGCCGTTTTCTCAACTGTTCGGCGGCGTTGAAGGCGTCGATCAAGAACGGCGAATTCGACGTCCGCGCCCAAGACCTCGTGGTCAACGACAAGCCGCTGCCCCCCAGTATCAAGACGTCCCTCGCGAACGAAAACCTCGCGAAGGATTTTTCCAACAACCCGGAAAACGCCAAGTTCTTCGCCAAGATCGAGTCGTTCGAAGTCAAGGACGACAAGATTTTCATCAAGACCAAAGCCAAGGCGGGAGACGACGCCAAGTCGGCCGACAAGCCGAAGATCGAGGACGCAACCCCTCCCAAGGACGAGGCCCCGGCGAAGGCCGACGGCAAGGACGCCGCGCCCGCGAAGGAAGAGTCAAAATCCAAGGAGGAGGCGGCCCCCAAGGCGGCTGCTTGACTGGACGTTGAACGTCGGCCGGGGGGCGTGCGCTCCCCCGGTCGTCCGTCTATCGCCTGGAAGAACGGGTCCGGAGCAATCCGCTCTCGTCGATGGCTCGTTTCATAGGGGGCATTTCATGTTTATCTGGTCCTCCTCATCAGCACAGACCCCGAGTGATCTCTCCCAACGATTGCGGAGGATCGAAGCGAAACTCGACCGGATTCTCACCCACCTGGACATCCGCATTGATGATATCGCGGACGACCCCGGCCTGAACCCGATGGTCCGCGAACTCGCGGAAAAGGGACGGAAGATTGAAGCGATCAGAGCCTATCGCGAAGAGACCGGCTCGGGCTTGAAGGAGGCTAAGGACGCCGTTGACGCGTTCCTCGGGCGATGAAGATCCGGAATCGCGGCGATCAGTCGAACAGCCGAAGCTGTTGAGAGGTGTCCGTCCGGGCTCGGCCCCGTACGAAAGGATTCCGGAACGCGGCGGTCGAAAGCCGATGCACCTGCCGATTTAGGCCGAGACGTTGACAGGTTGAGTGAAACATCGTGTCGATGATCTCGGCGAACGCTCCCGAGCCGTTCATCCGCGACCCGAACCTCGGGTCGTTGAGCATCCCACCCCTCATCCCGCGAAGCCTTCGCAGCACTTTTTCCTTCCGACCCGGCTGGTTGCGGTCGAGCCAGTCGATGAAGAGCGGCGCGACCGCCAACGGCAGTCGCAACGGCACGTACGACGCAATTCTCGCCCCGGCTTCAGCTGACGCTTCGAGAATCGCCGGGATTTCGTGGTCGGTCAATCCAGGGATTACCGGGGCGACCATCACCCCCACAGGAATTCCTGCGTTCGACAGCGTCGCGATCGCATCCAATCTCCGCGAGGGGAGCGACGCTCGCGGCTCAAGCCGCCCGGACAGGTTGGAGTCGAGAGTCGTCACCGACAGAAAGACCATCGCGGCGTCGTGCCTCGCGAGTTCCCCAAGGACATCGATGTCGCGGACGACCAGCCGATTCTTGGTCACGATGCCTACGGGGCTGCGAAACTCCGCAAGAACCTCAAGACACCTCCGGGTCAGCCGAAGCCGACGCTCGACGGGTTGATAGGCGTCGGTCACTCCGCTGATCGACAATGGCGTTGGAATCCATCTTCGGGCGCTCAGCTCTTTTCGCAAGAGGTCGGGGGCGTTGTGTTTGACGAGAATTTTGGTCTCGAAATCGAGACCCGCGGAAAACCCGAGGTACTCGTGCGAAATTCTCGCGTAACAATACGCGCAACCGTGCTCGCAGCCGCGGTAGGGGTTGATACTCGCGTCGAATGGAATGTCGGGGCTGTTATTCCTTGCAATGATCGTTCGCGTAACATCGTCGAGAAATTCCGTCCGGAGTGAAGGACGAGCGTCCGGGTCGGCAAGATCCGGGTCATCGGCTTGAGGATCGAGTTCGTGCCATGAACGTTCAAATCGATTCGGAGGGTTATCCGCCGCACCACGGCTTCGAAGGGACCGGCGCTTTCGATCGTCACTCGGCTCTTCCATATCGCTCAACCCTTCCAGCGCCAATCGCGTTCACGCCGGCCGAGCGATTTTATACATTCGATCACCAATTAACAAGTCTTCAGTATCGCCGATTTTTCAATGATGGGACTTTGGGATATGGAGCGTGAGGGAACGTCCCCCTCGCGCGTAAAGTTCGGAATTGACGAGCGGATTGGTGAGACCTGACGTGTAGACCCGGCCGTTGAACACGACATGAATCGAATTCTTAGCGCCGTACGTGATGTCGACGGTTCCTGTTGAGGCACTTACGAAGAAGATCCCGGAGTAAATGTTGGGGTCGGATGTGAACGTGAGGTGTGTCGGCCGACCGAGCGAGTCGATGCTCGTTCGGTCGCCTGCGAGGACAAGGCCCAGAATGCCGCCGCTGCCTGTGCTCTTGTCGTTGAGGATCGCTTCGCCGAGGAAGGGCTGGGTCGGATTCGTGGGCGTGATCACGGCCATTGATAGATCGCCGTGAAGGAAGAAATTCGTTCCGCCGATCGCCTGGAACAGATACGTCGTCGCTTGATCGTTGAATCGACCCGGCGCTGTGTATACCCGGCCATTGAAGACGCCGTGAAAACTCTCCCGCGCGGCTTCCCGGCGAGTGACGGCTCCGTTCCCGATTAGGGGAGAAGCCGAGTTGTTGACGAAGCCGTTTCCGCTTCCGATGCTCCCCGTATTACCCGATGCAATCGTTCCAGAGGACGCCTGGCTTTGCACGACAAGCTTCGAGAGTGCCGAGATCGCCGACGGGACGCGCGGCGCGTTCGCGGCCATTAGGGCGATGATGCCGGAGAGAAGTTCACGCCCTTCAAGGCTCACCAGCCGAGGACGAATCGCCCGACGTCTCTGCACGTCCATCGCCCGACTCCTTTCGTCCCGTTCTCGTCGCGATCGCTTGACTTGTCTCGTCCGCAACGAGGGTCAGCGGGCTCGAATCACGGGACAACTTCACCGAGAACTTCCCTGGTCTCACGTCCGCTCCTTTACCTTCGTCCAAATGCTCCCCGGAAATTCGTCCCCGAATGGTGACCCGGGGACGAGAAGAGCGCGCATTCCGGACAACCCTGAAAACCGAACTGCGGCAGCGCGTTCAAAAACGAGAACGGCCGGCCGTCGAGGATCTCTCGAAGACTGGCCGTCGCGAATCGCCTGTGGCTCAACGTCGCCGAGCCCGAGGGTTACCCAGTCGGTTCAAGGCTTTCTGTCCGGGGGAATCGGCAAACGGAATCGGTGTCGGAACGTCAGAGCGCCCGGTCGTCGGTTCAAGGCTTTCTGTCCGGGGGAATCGGCAAAGGGATCTGGGTCGTACGGCTGGCCTCCACCTGAGGGTTGAGGACCGCCAAGGGCTTGGCCACCGGCACGGGCATGGGGATCTTGGTCTCTCTTGAAGCCTCTGCAACCGGGTCGCCGGCAGGTGTCGCGACCGGGATCGGCATCGGGATCTGCTCGGGGGGAGTCACTTCCGCCGGTGCCTCGTCTTTTGAGGTCTCGACGGGAACCGGCATCGGGATCTGAGTTTCCCGAGACGTCTCGGCCAACGGGTCGGCCTTCCGACTCTCGACAGTCACCGGCATCGGGATGTCAGTGGTCGGGTAATTGGGCGAATCCACCTTCGGACCGTCGAACGGCACCGGCATCGGGATGTCGGTCGTGCTCGAGACGGTGGCCGAAGGGTCCGGTTCGGGGGATTCCGCCGGGTTCGGCGTCGGAATCGTCGATTCGACGGGCAAGGGGGCGAGGTCTTCGGGGATGCGGGACGCGATGGGGAAGGGCATCGGGATGGTCGTTCCGGGAGATGCTCCGGCGACAGGGGCCTGTTTGAACGGCTCGGTCACGGGTTCGGAGAGAATGGCCGGAACAGTCTCCTCCTCGGCAGTCTTCTTCGGCAGCGGGATGCCGCTGGTCTCGGAGGCGGCGGTCAGGGGGTCGATCTCGGCGGGCGGAGGCACCGGTGAATCCGCAGTCGACTTGGCTTCAAGCGATTCAGGCTCCGGAGCCTTCTCCGACGTCCCGGCGACCGTCTCAACGGGTAGATCGACGGGCGCCACGATCACGGCCGGGGACTTCGGTTCGGGAGGGGAAGGGACGCCGGGTTCCTTTGCCGGTCGCGCCTCATCGACCTGAGAGACCTTTACCGCCGTGGTTGCGTCGAGCGGAAGCGTCGTGGGAGCGGGAAGCGGGCCGGGAGCCGGAACGGGGGCGACAGGCTCCCCAACCGGAGGGGCCTTCGACTCCGCGACGACGACCGAGGGCTCGGCAGGTGCCTCCGGCTCCGCCCCGGGTTCGGCCACGGACCTGGTCTCGACCACGATGGTCTTTTCGAGCTCGACCACATCTGCCGGGGGGGCCTGGGAAGAACTGAATTCCGGGATTGGGGCCGGAGTTTCGACGACTGAAGTCGTCGGCAAGGTCATGACACCCGGTTCACGGGGAGAAGCGGTGGCGGCGACCGGCGCTTCCAACGGCACAACGGGAGGCTGTGGGGCACATGCTAAAGCGGCCTCCGGCCTGATGACGCGGTGCGTCAAGGGCGGAGCGATCCTGGTCTCGCGGCTCGCGGCGAGAAGAGTCTCAACTTCCGGGTCTACGCCTGCCCGCCGGACTACCGGGAGCGGGATCGTAATCGTGGCGACTCGCATGTCAGGCAGTTCGGAGGGCGCTCCGACGGGAGGCGTAGAAGCGGCGACCGCCGCCGGACTCTTCGCCGCGGGAACTTTCCAGCCGTTCCATGTGGTACCGGACGCGGACACCGCGGTGGCCAGACCAACGTTCAAGTTCGCAGGCTCTCGGGACGGCAAGACCGCCGGGTATGGCAAGTCGTGACGGCCGTCGGCCCCGACCCAGGCGATCTTCCGCGAGGGGATCGCGGCATCGACGAGGCCGAGCGATTCCGCCGCGAGGCCCGGACCGCTATCGGGACGGAGTAGAGACTGGCTGCACCCCGCCCCCGTCCCCAGCGCCAGGAGAGCAACCACCCCCGCGCCGACCCGCCGCGGCCTCAGACGACGAAACTTTCTCTTGTCGCGACGTACCACGGACATCCTCGACCTCCCTCTG
>JAYUFP010000269.1:0-2066 GCA_043738665.1 Isosphaeraceae bacterium | reverse complement strand
CCGCGTGGAAAATGCGCGCCGAGGGGCGGTTTCGTAGGACGGGCCGCGGCGGCCGGCTTGGGGCAACTTCGCGGACCGCGGTCGGCCGGCACGGCCGGCCCTTCGAATCGTCGGCGCGTTTCCGCCAGATCCACGCCAAACCAGTACGAGCCGCGCTGACGAGCGTCGACAATCTTGGTCTCTTCGGTCGTCCGGGCTCTACCAACCTCATTCCCGATCACGTATGGTGAAACGCCTTCGCCAAGAGGCTAAAAACGGGGGATTTCGACCGTGTGGACCCAGAATTACGACCCGCTGAATTTCTGGCCGGGCTCGACCTTCGCCGCGGCCGTTCCGGTTCTGGTTCTGCTCGGGTTGCTCGCTTCGGATAAGGCGTCGGCCTGGGTGGCGGCTTTGGCGGGCTTGCTTTCGGCGGCGGGGATCGCCGTCGGGGTTTTCGGGATGCCGACGGATCTCGTTCTCGCGAGTGCCGGGGTGGGTGCCGTCTTCGCCGTTTTTCGGATCATCTGGCTGATCGTGGCGGCGGTCTTTCTTTATGACCTGGCCGTGGAGACGGGGCAGTTCGACGTGATGAAGGCCTCGATCGCCCGGCTTTCGGGAGACCGGCGGATCCAGGCGGTTCTCGTCGCGTTCTCGTTCGGGGCGTTTATCGAGGGGGCGGCGGGGTTCGGGGCTCCCGTGGCGATCTCGGCGGCGTTTCTGGTCGGGCTCGGGTTCCGGCCGTTTCAGGCCGCGTTGCTCTGCCTGATCGCGAATACGGCGCCCGTGGCCTGGGGAGCGATCGGCACCCCGATCTTGACGCTGAGCAAGGTCACCGAGCTTGATGTGAATGCGTTGAGTGCCACATGCGGACGGATCTTGCCGCCGATGTCGTTGATCATCCCGTTCTGGCTGGTCTGCACCATGGCGGGCTGGCGGGCGACGGTCGCGGTCTGGCCGGCGCTTCTGGCCGTCGGGGGGACGTTCGCCGGGGTGCAATTCGTCTGGTCGAACTACGTCGGTTTCGAGCTGGTCGATATCGTCTCGGCGGTCGCGAGCCTTGCCGCCGGGGTCCTCTTGCTTCGGTTCTGGAAGCCCGCCAAGGAATGGCGGTTCGATCACGACGACGCCTCGCACGAAGATCACGCCGCGCACAACAAGCCGGTCGGGTTCGAAGGGCCTCTGACTTCGGGACGCGTCCTGAGGGCCTGGACGCCGTTCATGATCCTGACGGTCACGGTCCTTCTCTGGGGGCTCCCCGCGATCAAGCCGCTGGGGACTCCGGCCGTGAAGGAATGGCTCGACCGGACGACCTCGTTCAACACGACCGAGATGCCCGGGCTTCACCTCAAAGTCGCCAAGGGCCCCGCGGTGACAGGTCGCGAGATTCCCGACCCCAAGAAAGACCTTGAAAAGGCGACCCTGGATATCGTCCCGGTTTCATCCACCGGCACGGCGGTCTTCGTCGCGGCCGTGATCAGTGGGCTTTTTCTCGGTGTCGGCCCGGTGGCGATGGCGAAAACCCTGGGAAAAACCGCCTATCGGATGGTTCCGGCCATCGCGGCGATCGTTTGCATGCTGGCGCTCGGATTCGTCACCAAGTATTCCGGGATGGACGCGGTGCTCGGCCTGGCGTTCACGAGAACCGGCCCGGCGCTTTACCCGATTTTCGGGACCTTGCTCGGCTGGCTCGGTGTCGCGCTGACGGGGTCGGACACGTCGAGCAACGTGCTCTTCGGGAACCTTCAAAAGATCACGGCCAGGAAGCTCGGCCTGAGTGAAATCCTGATGGCTTCGGCCAACACCACGGGCGGGGTGATGGGGAAGATGATCGACGCCCAGTCAATCGTCGTGGCCGCCGCCGCCACGGGGGAGGGAGGCAGGGAAGGCGATCTCCTCCGCGCGGTTCTCTGGCACAGCGTCGTGCTTGCGCTGATGGTGGGTGCGATCGTCTGGCTGTATGCGCATGTCTTTCCGTGGCTGGTCGTTTCGGCCAGTTTGCCTGCCGTTTAAACGGGAGGATTGCAAGGTCCGTCCTTCTCCCGGGGGAGAAGGTGGCCGGAGGCCGGATGAGGGTTCCCGGGTCG
>JAYUFP010000268.1:0-6535 GCA_043738665.1 Isosphaeraceae bacterium | reverse complement strand
CCGTGATCGGCGTGACATTCGCCGTCTATACGGTGGTCCAGGCCCGACAGTCGGCCTCGCACGAAAAAAGGGGCCGGGGTCACCCGCAACCTTCCCCCCCCGGAGAGGTCACGAATTACCCGGCCCTCTATCAGGATAGGCTTGTCCGGTTCACATTTCGATAGGGAATTTTCCGGAATCGTGATGTGGTGAAAAAACCTCATTCGCAATCATGTCCGTTGCCGAGGGTGACGTCGGGTGATTTCCCGAGGCGGATCGTGCTGACACGGCTTCCTTCCCCTTCCGGCGTGAGTCCGGCTTCGTCGGCAAGGAATGAACCGGCGAACCATCCAAAACGACCCCATCCCCCATCGATCGCCGGTGGCCGGTTCGGGCGAGCTATGCTAGGATGTCGCCCGACCTGGCGCGATGAACCGACCCTTGCTCTGACCGGACGCCGCATGATTCACCCCTGGCACGACGTGACCCCCGGCGAACACCTCCCCCAGGAGTTCAACGCCCTGGTCGAGATCCCGATGGGGTCGAGCGTCAAGTACGAACTCGACAAGAAGACCGGCCTGCTCCGGATGGACCGCGTGCTTTATTCGGCGGTCTATTACCCGGCCAATTACGGGTTCATCCCCCAGACATATGCCGAGGACGACGACCCGCTCGACGTCCTGGTGCTCTGCCAGGAAGCCGTCGCGCCGATGACCCTGGTCACCGCCCGGGCGATCGGCCTGATGACGATGGTCGACTGCGGCAAGAAGGACCATAAGATCCTCGCCGTGGCCGTGGGCGACCCCGAGTTCAACAGTTTCCGCGAAGCCTCCGAGCTGCCCGTCCACCGGCTCACCATGCTCCGGCGATTTTTCCAGGACTACAAGCAGCTCGAAGGCAAAGAGGTCGCCGTCGACGAGATCCAGCCGTCCGCGATGGCGTTCCCCGTGATCGAGGATTCGCTCCAGCGTTATAGCAAGGCCCGCCGCAAGGGGTTCCATTAACCCATGGCCCCGCCAAAATCTTTGCGCGCCGTCGTGATCGGAGGTTCGGGACAAATCGGGAGTTTGCTCCTGCACCTCCTGGCCGAGCTCGGTCACCAGGCCATCGGTACCTATGCGACCGTCCCATTCCCCGGTCTCGTGAAACTCGACTCGGCCGACCTCGACGCCTCGGCCGCATGGGTCCGCGACCGGAAGCCCGACGTCGTCTTTTATCCTGCCGGGTTCACCTGGGTCGACGAGTGCGAGCGCGACCCCGCGCGGTGTCGCGCGGCGAATCTTACCCAGCCCTTGAACATCGCCAGGGCCGCGGCCGACGGCGGGGCTCGATTCGTTTACTTCTCGACGGATTACGTCTTCGACGGCGAGAACGGCCCCTACGACGAATCCGCCGCGCCGAACCCTCTCTCTGAATACGGCCGGGCCAAGCACGAGGCCGAAATCGCGCTGGCGGAAACACTGGGCGACCTGGCCCTGATCGTGCGAACGACCTGGGTGTATGGACCCGAGCGGCAAGGGAAGAACTTCGCCTACCAACTTGTGAAGACGCTCGCGGCGGGCAAGGCGATGAGCTGCCCATCGGACCAGATTTCGAGCCCGAGTTACGGTCCTGATGTGGCCGTGGCGACCTTGATCCTGGCCGAGGAAGGGCGATCGGGGATCGTTCACGTCTCGAATCCCGAGATCTTCAACCGCGTGGATTTCGCCCGAAAAGTCGCGGAAGCGATGGACTTGGACCCGCGTTTGATCGTGGGCAAGACCACGAAGGAACTCGGACAAACGGCGGCCAGGCCCTTGAACAGCGGCCTTCTCACCCCGAAACTCAATGAATGGTCCCCCGGTGCCATGCGGCCGCTTTCCGCCTGCCTGGCCGATTTCCGCTCCAGGGTGAACGCCGGATCGCTCTGGGCGAACCCGTTCCCCTGATCGGGGCGGGATGAGGGATGGCGAATGACGGATTCCGGATGAAGGATTCCGGACGCTTTGGAATTGCCGCGAAGACGTTGCATGGCTCGTAAGTCATCCGGAATTCGCCATCCGGTATTCCTCATCCCCCATTGCCCCGACACCACATGAGGATGGTCCCATGTCTCGACGATTTCACGCCCTGGCTTTGGTCGCGTTCTTCATTCCCGCCGCGCCTCTTCCGGCGGCGGGCCCGAAGCTCGGTGAGAAGGTGGCGCGGACGGGCGACGAGATCGTCGTTTGCGGACAGCTCATCCACACCACGGCGCCCGTCGTCTTGTGGACCGACCCGGGCGGGTACGACGCCTATCGCGTCGAGCGGCGGTTCGTCCCTCTCAAAGAGGCGAACTGGAAGGCGACCGAGGCGGCGAAAGGGGTGAATTCTCCCAACCGCTTCGCGTTGAGGACCCGCGGGCTCTCCGAGTCCGAGGTTGAGCGCGTCCGCGGCGGCGGCTGGGATCTCGACACGCTCCGCAAGGTCATCGACCAGTTCGTGATCCATTTCGACGTCTGCGGCACGAGCAAGCGATGTTTCCAGGTGCTCCACGACAATCGCGGCCTGAGCGTCCACTTCATGCTCGACGTCGATGGAACGATCTATCAGACCCTCGACCTGAAGGAGGCCGCGTGGCACGCCACCATCGCCAACGGGCGTTCCGTCGGCATCGAGATCGCCAACATGGGCGCCTACCCCGTCGATAAACCCCAAGGGGCCGAGGTCTTCGCCAAGTGGTACAAGAAGGGGACCGACGGCCTCACCCGGCTGGCCTTCCCCAACGGCCTCGAAAACAGCGGGATTCGCGACAAATCGATCGACTTCCGCCCGACCCGCAACGACCCGATCGTCGGCAACGTTCAGGGTCAAAAACTCCGACAGTACGACCTCACGCCGCAACAATATGAATCACTGATCAAGCTCACCGCCACGCTCTGCACGGTCTTCCCGAAGATCAAGTGCGACTATCCGAAAGACAAGGACGGCGCCTTGGTCCCCGGGAAGCTGGTGGGCGAAGATTATAGCGCCTACGAAGGCATTCTCGGCCACTACCACGTCCAGACGAACAAGGTCGACCCCGGCCCGGCGTTCCAGTGGGACAAGGTGATCGGCGGGGCGAAAGCGTTGATGGCGAAGTGACGTCGTGACGGCACCGATGTGAGGGCCTCCTCGCACCCCCGAATGAAATATCAATGCGTTAAAGGTTGAGAACGAAAACAGGAGCCAGGGCAACGATCGCCGCGCTCACTTGCAAGGCCAGGACGGTTAGCGCCTCCCTCGGCGTCCTCGGTAGCCGGCGGATCGCGAAGTAGGCCACGATCGGGACCTGGGCCGCCATGAGCAGTTGGAAGATGTGCGCCGCGGCGCCCTCATCCGCTTCCCTGGCAACGCCGAACAGCGCGACATGAACGAGCACCGTCGCGAAAGCGGCCAACGACATCACCACGGGAAGAAAGGCGCTCGGCCGCTTCATCATGGTCAACGAATTCATCGACTGACCTCCGGAATGTGGGTCAAGATGACGCGGAACGGATCGGACGCACACTATTGTAAAGTGCTTTGCATCGGAAAGCAACGGCTCGTTTGAGAATCATTCCGGGTCGCGAATGACTGGGAGAACACGACGGCAGGTGTCATTCAGTCAAGCAACCGGAGCGGCCGAACAGGAGGATTGCAAAGTCCGAAATTAACCCTTCTCCCCCCGGGAGAAGGTGCCGCGGAGCGGCGGATGAGGGTCTTTTCTTGCCCTACGCCGACACCGGGGACCCTCATCCGGCCTCCGGCCACCTTCTCCCGGGGGGAGAAGGACCGACTTTGCAATCGTCCTGCAAGCTCGACTGTCCGGCGGTGCGTTCCCTCGACATAATAACGCTTTCGCGACCGCGTTGAATCCGCGCCCACCACCACAATCCCAAAAGCCCAAGGCGTCATGGCCAGAACCCGCAACGACCAGCCGCGCTCGTTCTGGTCGCCGGTCCGCCTCGCCCTGGCGATGTTCCTCGCGACGGGCCTCGCGGTGCTGTTCACTCTGCGCGACCCGGGGATCACCACCGACGAGCCACTCGACGTCCGTCCCGGAAGAACTTACGTCGAGACCCTGAGAACCCGGGGATTCGGGTTTCTTGCCCCCGACGTGATCGAGAAGGTCTTTCGGGACAATGCCGAGCACCCTCCCCTGGGGCGCTGGCTTCTGGGGATCGCCTCGAAATGCGGTGAACCGTTCGAGATTCAGCTCTTGGGACCCGACCCCGTCGGCTTGTATTTGCTCTCCGGACGACTCGCCCCGGCGTTCTGCTTCGCGTTGCTCGTCGGTTTGGTGACGATGACCGCCGCGAGACGTTTCGGCACGGCGGCCGGGGCCTCTGCCGGATTCGCGTTACTGGTTATGCCACGCTGTTTCTCGCACGCGCACCTGGGGGCTCTCGACACGTTCATCAGCCTGTTCTGGACTCTTGGGCTGCTCGCCGCCGACCGCGCATTGATCTCCAGGCGGCCGATTCTTGCCATGCTCGGCGCCGGTATGCTCTTCTCGCTCGCTCTTTTGACCAAGATCCACGCCTGGTTCCTGATCCCGGTCGTCTTCACATGGACCTTAGTTCGGCTCGGCTTCAAACTTCGGGCGTTCGTCGCGTTCTTGGCGTGGTTCCTGACGGGCTTCAGCCTCTTCGTACTCGGTTGGCCCTGGCTTTGGGCGGACCCGGTGAAGCGGCTTCTCGCCTACCTCGGCACGGGGGTCGACCGCGTTTCGATCCAGGTGCTTTATTTCGGCGAGGTTTACCGCGATAAGGACGTCCCCTGGCATTATCCGTGGGTGTACTTCCTCCTGACGGTTCCAATCGGGCTGCATGTTCTTGGAGTGTTGGGAACGGTCCGGGCCTTGAAAACCTCTCTCGTTACCTCTCAACATCTCCCCCCCGTGCGAAAGGGGAGCACGGGGGGTGGTCCCGGCGCTGTCGAGGATGCGGGAGTCACCCCGCCAACCCCGCCTTCGCAAGCGGGGGAAAAGGCGGGGACGGCCCTTTCGTCCAGAAGCGAGCCATTTCCGCTTCTTCTCCTCGGCTCGATCGCGCTATTCCTCGCGCTCTTCAGTACGCGTGTTCCCGTGTACGACGGAGAACGCCTGTTCCTGATGGTCTTTCCACTCTGGGCCATCTTGATCGGACGGGAGTTCGGGGCGATCTGGACCGCTTGTTCCGGAAAGACATTTGTAAGAGCGGGATGTCTGTCGTTCCTGTTTATGCAAGGGTATGGACTGGTGATGACGCATCCTTTCGGACTCAGCTACTACAACGCGGTCGCGGGAGGGCTGAGCGGGGCGGAGCGCCTCGGTCTTGAGCTGACGTATTGGGGAGACCCGGTCGACCGTATGCTCCTGGATCGACTCGTGAGCGAAGTCCCCGCCGAGGCCACCGTGGCGCTTGTGCCGACGCTTTATCCCGGTCAAGGGATCGCCTCAACGACCCGGGCGATGGCCCGAAAGCCCGTCTTGCTCGGCGATCAAGAGGCCCTTGCGCGTGCCCGATGGCTGGTCGTGACGAGGCGAAACGCCTACTGGCCGCCCGAACTTGGAGCGGTCATGAAACGCGGAAGACTTGTCTACCAAAGACGTTGCGGCGGAGTATGGCTCTCCGCGATTTATGATTTGAGCCGCAAGGATGTCCCCCCTCGCGATGTTTCTCCGGCACCTTCTTCGAATGTTCAAGCTCCCCCTAGCCAATCGTCCGACGATTTGTAAAATACGTTCAGAACAATTTGAACGCTGCGACGTTTCTGTTCGCTTCGGTCACTTTATTCACGTTGTCGGGGCTGGATTTGATGCCGGAATTCTCGCATTTTGACGAGCAAGGGGCGAGTCGGATGGTCGATGTGTCGGCAAAGCCGGTTTCGTTCCGCTCGGCGCGAGCGAGTGGCTTGGTTCGGATGGAACCGGCGACCCTGGCGATGATTCTGGACCGAGGAATGGCGAAGGGAGACGTGCTGGAGGTCGCCAGGCTCGCCGGGATCATGGCGGCCAAACGAACCGGGGAGTTGATCCCGCTCTGTCACCCCCTGGGGATCGACGCAGTCTCCGTGGACCTCGCCCCCGCCGACGATCGCACGCTGCGGATCGAGGCGACCGTGAAGGTCGAGGGTCGCACGGGCGTGGAGATGGAAGCGTTGACAGCCGTAAGTATTTCGGCTCTTACAGTTTACGACATGTGTAAAGCGGTCGACCGCGGCATGGTGATCGACGCGGTCCGGCTGGAGGAGAAATCCGGCGGCCGGAGCGGGCATTATTGTCGTGACGATCGCGTCGGGGAATGAACGCGGCTGATCTTGGGGGGGTCTGGGATGTCCTCGCAATCGCTTTTGAAGGCAGACGAGATCGGTCGGAAACTTGCCGCCGCGTATGCGCCGATCGCCTCGGAGCTTGAGGAGGCGGAGCGGGTTTTTGAGGAAGAGCTTGGCAGCCGGTTTCCGTTCGTGCAAACGCTCGTCGAGCACTGTTCCGACTTCCGGGGGAAGCGGCTCCGCCCTGCGCTCGTTCTTTTGACCGGTCAGTCGTGCGGCGGTTTGACCTCCGACCATCCCGTACTTGCAGCCGTCGTCGAGA
>JAYUFP010000267.1:0-6542 GCA_043738665.1 Isosphaeraceae bacterium | reverse complement strand
GGAATTCTACGCCCCGTCTCAAGGTTTGTTCGTCAGCCGGCGCCAGGAATGACCGCGGGCCATTTGTTTTCGATGGACAGAGATGACCGATGATCGATGACCGATGATCGATGGCCAATGACCGAAGGCAGACGAAAGGTCTGAGCAAGATCGCGGTCTCGTTTCCCGGTCATTGGCCATTGACCATTGGCCATCCCGAGAACTCCACGTCGAAAATGACACCGCCCTGCGGAATGAACACGGCCACGGCGCTCTTCCTGAGCGCCGTGGCCGTATGGAGCAGCCCGTCTCGTTGTTGATCAATCGCGGCCCGGGGAGATCAAAGTCCGTTTCCGAAGCCGTTGGCGGAGTCGCCACGCTCGGAGCCGATGCCTTCGGCGGGGGTGTCCTTACGCGGGGCGACGTGCGGCCCACGCAGAACCGACTGGTTGCCGCGGGTGTGCTGGGTATGGCTGCGGAGCGGGCCTCGACGGAGCGGAGGCTCTCCGTTTCCGTTCACCCCGGCGACCTGCGCGTTGTCGGCCGAGACCGGCAGGTCATACTCGGCGTCGAGGTCGTCGTATCGAGAGATGTAGCCCGGCATCTTCGACCGTTCGAGCTCGTCGGCGTACGACGAGAGGACCGCCGACTGGATCTTCTCGCGGCACATCGAGTTGATCGGGTGGGCGATGTCCGCGTGCAGCTTCGCCCGCCCGTCGGCGTCGCGGATCGCGCGGTTCTCGTCCAGCCGGCTCCCGCACTGGTTGCAGAAGCGGCTCCGCAAGTGGTTCTTGGTGCCGCAGTTGTGGCAGCGGTCGGTGAGCTTCCGCGAAGGCATCGCCACGAAGAAGCCCTTGGCCCCTTCGATGATCTTGAGGTCGCGGATGACGAACATGTCGTCGAAAGTGATGCTGCAAAACGCTTGCAGCCGCTCATTGCTGCCCGAGTTGTCTTCCATGAGCTTGATGCGGACTTCGGTGATCTCCACAGCCGGTACTCCTTTACGAGGCGTTCTCTGCTCAGCTCAAGGGCCGCAGGTGATGACCCGGACCGATCCTAGTCCGAGTGTTTCAAGACGTCCCGCGGCAAGATGCGCCGCGTTTAGGTCGCGGGCCAGGCCGAAATAGGCCGAGCCGCTTCCACTCATCAGGTGCCCCTCCAGCAATGGCGGGCCAAACTCAAGGTCGTGCTTCAGGTCCGCCAGGGCGTCGCGAACCCGCGTCAGTGCGGGCCGGATCGATTCGGCGGTCGGTTGGAGCCGGTTGAACAGGCTCCGACCCAGTTCCGCCGGACCGCCGTGGTCCAGCGCCTCGATCACCGCACCGATCGACCGAGGCCGGTCGGGCGGCGTCAAATTCATGTAAACGTCGGCCGTACTGACTCCGACCGGCGGGCAAACCAGGACGAAATGCAAAGGACCCTTCAGCGAAATCGGCTCGACCTGCTCCCCCCGCCCTCGACAGACCGCGGCGGAACCTTGCAGGAAAAACGCGACGTCGCTCCCCACTTCCGCGGCCACTGAACCCAACCGATCGGCCGGGGTGTTGAGACCCCAGAGCCGGTCGAGCCCCACGAGCGTGGCCGCCGCATCGCTCGAACCACCGGCCAGCCCCGCTTCCGCCGGGATGACCTTGTTCAAGCCGATCGACGCCCCCTTCGAGCACCCGGTCGCCGCTTTGAGACGTTCGGCCGCTTTCACGACGAGATTTCCACCGCCGGTCGGCAACTTCGGGTCGTCACAGAGGAGTGTGACCGCGCCCGAGGGGTCGTCGGCGAACGTCAGCCGGTCGTGAAGGTTGACCGCGACCATCAGGGTTTCGATCTCGTGGTAACCGTCGGGTCGTTTGCCCAGAATTTCGAGGTACAGGTTGAGCTTCGCCGGGGCGAGGATTTCCACGCCGTCGGCCGTTTGCCGGACGATCATCGGGCCGAAGTCCGTTGAGAATTCGACGAACCAAAGCTCAAGTAACGGATACGCATTTGAGGAGGGGCCGCTCCGGAAACTCGTCGTCTCATCCTGAGTTTCAGCGACCGGAAAAGGCTCCGATCGCCGTGCGGGTGACTCCTACCGCATGAGTCCCGTGACGGCGGTCGTTCTATCCCGTTCGCCAAATCCTCGCAAGCCGAAAAAACGTTAAAGTCGGAATGGGGCGACGAAAGACGACGCGCGGTTGTAAAATAGGAAAAAAAAGCCCTATCGAAGCCTTGGTCTTACCGTCCCGGATCGAGCCGCCGGGCAAGCCTCCGGAGCGGTTCCGCCTCGGTCGGCAGGTCGAGCGCCTCGTAGCACGTCGCCAGCCCGTCGATGGCGTCGAAATAGGGCTGATTCGCGACTCGGTCGCAGGGCAGTCGGCCGCGGAAGTCGGGCGGGAACGCTTTGTGGGCGAGTTCGAACGCGTAGCCGAAATGACCGCGGGCGAGCGACGGATCCTTGAACTCTTCGAGCGCGATCCGGCCGAGGGCGACGTGGACCCAGATGTTGTCGCCGCAGCCCTGCAAGGCGTAGCGGAGGGCGTCCCGAGCCGATTCCGGGTCGCCTGCCTGCCAGATCTCGATTCCCTCGGCGTAGTCGAGTTCCATCTCATCGACGCAGCGCGGGTGGATCAGCTCGAAGTCGTTACCGCCGAGGCGTCTCAGGTGCAACCCCCCGGCGCGTCGCTTGGGCGGCTGACCTTTCGGCCCCGGCTTGCTTCCGCCTCGTGGTTCCGGCATCGAGATGATCCGTGAAAGTTGTCGGACAAGATCGAACTTTGGAGTGCGGGAGCTTGCTTACGCTTTGGTCGTCGTCCGAAAGCGGTGGCAAGCTCCCGAACTCCAAATGGGACGACGTCACTTGCCGTGGGTCGTCCTTGAGCCAGTCACTTGGAAACGTTCGAATCGAACACCCGAACCTGCTTCCAGTTCGGCTTGTTCTCAGCGATGAACCGGTGGTGCAGTGGTGCGTCTTGATAGAGGTCGTGCGACGCGCGGGTGTCAAAGACGACGTGGAGGGCGACGTCAAAGTCGCGGACGTTGACCGGCCGATCGAGGCCGTCTTCGAGCGTGCCGGCGGCAAAAAAGAGCACGCCGGGGTGGTCGACCAGGTACTTCTTGCACGCCGCGACGAGGGCCCGCTTGGCAGCTTCTGAGTTGTCCGTCAGCGCGAAATACACGTTGTGAGCCAGCATCGTCGGGTTCTCGGCGTGGGTTGGAGAGGGTGGGCTATGCACCGATCAGCGTCTTGCGGATCGTCGCGGCGTTCACGGGGCGGATCACTCCGCGCTCGGTGACGATCCCTGCGATCAGGTCGGCGGGGGTCACGTCGAAGGCGGGGTTGTAGACGTTGATACCGTCGGGGGCCGTTTGACGGCCGAATCCGTGGGTCACTTCGCGGGAGTCGCGCTGTTCGATCGGGATTGCGGAGCCGTCGGCGGTTTCGAGGTCGAACGTGCTGACGGGGGCGGCCACGTAGAAGGGGATTCCGTGAGCCTTCGCGAGCAGGGCGACTCCGTAAGTCCCGATCTTATTCGCGGTGTCGCCGTTTGCGGCGATACGGTCGGCCCCGACGATCACGGCCTGGACCTTCCCTTCCTTCATGACCTGTGCGGCCATGTTGTCGCAGATCAGGGTGACGGGCACCCCCCGGCGCTGGAGTTCCCAGGCGGTGAGCCGTGCACCCTGGAGAAGCGGGCGGGTCTCGTCGGCGATCACATGGATCGATTTGCCATTCTCATGAGCGGCGAAGACCACGGCCAGGGCGGTGCCGTAATCAGCGGTCGCGAGGCCCCCGGCGTTGCAGTGGGTGAGGACGCCGTTGCCGTCCTTGAGCAGTTCGGCGCCGTGGCGGCCGATGTCGCGGCAGATGGTGCGGTCGTCTTCGGCGATCCGACTGGCTTCCTTCAGGACGCGGTCGAGCAGCGCGCCGGCTTCGAGGCCCTTCGCCACCTTGTCGGAGACGACTTTTTCGATCCGGTTGAGTGCCCAGAACAGGTTGACGGCGGTCGGCCTGCTGGTTCGCAGGGAGGTTGAGGCGTCGATGACGCCTTGGCGGACCGCCTCGGCGTCGAGTCCGGAGGACAGGGCTTCCTGGCCTCCCAGAACCGCGCCGAAGGCTGCGGCGATGCCGATCGCGGGCGCTCCGCGGACGCGAAGCGCCTTGATCGCCTCCCAGACCGCGGGGACGTCTCGGCATTCATGCCGGACGAATTCGGTCGGGAGAAGAGTCTGGTCGATCAGGCGGACGAAGCCGGTCGCGGCATCGCCCTCCCAACCGACCGTCTCGAAATCCGCAACGGCCGCGTGCGCTTCAGGCTGAGAAATCACAGATCGTCCTCATCTTCGTCTTCGTCGCTGTCGTCGTCGTCGTCGTCCTCTTCGGGATCGATCCAAGCGTAGAACTCCGAGTAGATGTCCCAGATCGTTTTCATGGCGTTCTTGAGGTCGCCGGGACGAAGCGCGGGGTGGGGGCCGTGAAACCCGGCGACTTCGGAGGCGATCTTCAGCAGGTCGAGGTTCTGCCGGCGCATCTCGAGGAAGATTTGGCTCTGGGTGTCGAGCTCGAGCGCTTCTTCGAGGGCTTCCTCGACGTCGTGATCGTGCGAGTGATTTTGCTCATCAAGGCCTTCGGTTTCGGCTTCGTCTTCGAATTCGTTTTCGGACATCGCGAGTGTCTCCGAGACTAACCCGTTGCGGCGGGGTCGGTTCAGGATGGTGGGTGCGTCCCACCGTGACGGTCGTCGAGGCTTGCCCCGAGCGGACGGAATGGATCAAAAGGCCGGCGACACGCCCGGCATGTCAATCAATCGTGTCATTCTTGAGGTAAAGCGACCCGTGAGGAAGTCCGAACGTGTCGGCGACGGCCTTGTTGGTCACGCGTCCGTCGTCGATGTTCACGCCGTCGGCGACCCCGGAGTTCTCGGTCGCGACCTTGCGCCAGCCTTTGTTCGCGAACTGGAGGACGAAGGGGAGCGTCACGTTGTTGAGCGCGTAAGTGCTTGTCCTGCCGACGGCACCGGGCATGTTCGTCACGCAGTAGTGGACGATTCCGTCCACCAAGTACGTCGGATCACGATGAGTGGTCGGGCGACTCGTCTCGATGCAACCGCCCTGGTCGATGGCGACGTCGACGATCACCGCGCCCGGTTTCATGAGGGCCAGGTCGCTCTTCCGGACCAATCGCGGTGCCCTGGCCCCGGTGATCAGGATCGCGCCGATGACCAGGTCGGCACGCTGGATCGATTCGAGGATCGTGTGCCTGTCCGAATAGAGCGTGGTCACGTTCGGCGGCATGATGTCGTCGAGGTAGCGAAGCCTGTCGAGGTTGATATCAAGGATGTGGACGTTCGCGCCGAGCCCCGCGGCTACCTTGGCGGCGTTCGAGCCGACGATCCCGCCTCCCAAAATCACGACCTCCGCCGGGGCGACACCGGGAACGCCTGCGAGCAGGATTCCGCGGCCTTCCTGGGGCCGTTCCAGATACTTGGCCCCTTCCTGGATGCTCATCCGGCCCGCGACTTCGCTCATCGGAGTCAGGAGCGGGAGCCCGCCCTTGGCGTCGCGGATCGTCTCGTAGGCGATCGCCGTGATCCGAGACTTAATGATCGCGCGGGTGAGGGCCTCGTCGGCGGCGAAGTGAAAGTAGGTGAAGACCGTCTGGCCCGCCCGAAGTTTCGGCCATTCCGCGACTTGCGGCTCCTTGACCTTGACGATCAGGTCGGCGCGGGTCCAGACCTCGTCGGCGGTCGGGACGAGTGCCGCCCCTGCCGCGACATAGTGCGCGTCGGCGATCCCACTACCAGTCCCCGCACCGGCTTCGATCAAGACCGTATGACCCGCGGCGGTCAGTTCCTCGGCACCGACCGGGAGCATCGCCACCCGGTATTCGTCCATCTTCACTTCTTTGGGAACCCCGACGATCATCCGCCCTCCTCTCGATCCACCCCAATCCGAGCGCCCGGCCGAGCCGGAAGGCACCGCGACTGACGTTGGTTCGCTTATTCGATCAGACACTGCCCGAGGAATCAAGCGTTGCCGTGTTCGGCGACAGGATGTCGATCCCCGTATTTCGGCGCGCGAAGTCTTGCCCCCGCGTTTCCTCAATCGTGAGGAACGTCGGAAAAAACGAGTTCTAACGTCCGCGACGGCAACGAACGGACCCCAATCCTTGGGGGATCGGGGTCGTCTCCGATTCGTTGTCAGGTAATGACGGGCTCAGGCTTTGGGCATGCGCGGAGGCTTTTCGCGGGTCCCTCGCCAGTCGTCGAGCAGGGTCTTCAGCTCTTCGACGGTGACTCCGCCGTGATCCTCGCCAGAGTCCCACCGCGCCATGATCGCGGCGTGTCGCACACGGAGGACGCCCTTGGGCAGGAATTTGCCTTTGAACTTCTTGAGGACTTTGAGGCGCATGTCCACAGGCGCTCGCGGGGCGACCGGCTTGGGGGCCTCTTCCACCTTGGCGACGACGGCCTCTTCCTTGGGGGCGACGACCTTCTTCGGCTTCTTCGCCTTTTCTTCCTTCACCGGCGCCGGATTCTTGGCCATGAAAATCGACCTGACCTTCCTCTGATGACCGGGCAGAGCGAACC
>JAYUFP010000266.1:0-18707 GCA_043738665.1 Isosphaeraceae bacterium | reverse complement strand
ACGAATTCCTCGACGCCGAAGGCTTCGACGCCTCCGACCGCCTGACATTTTACAAGCCGGCGAAGCTCTCACGCACGTTGAGCGGTGAACTCGCCGGGGGTCGCCACATCGTCGTGAACCTGAGCGTCCAGGGAGCGTTCAACTTCGACCCCGGGAAATGCCGCCTGATTTTCCGTTGCGACGACAACGAGCTTCTGAATAAAGAGTTCCTTTGGAGCGGCGACCGCAAGTTCTTCAAGTTCGATTACTCGCAAGATTGGAAGGCCGGCAACCACAAGCTTTCCTTCGAACTCGAACCGCTGTTGCCGATCGAGAAGAAAAAGACCTCCGTCGATATGCGGATCGAGTCGGTCGTCGTGGAAGGGCCTCTCGAACAGGAACACCGGGTCAGGCCCAAGAATTTTGACCGGTTCTTCTCGGGGGATGACCCGAAAACCCCGGATGGCCGCCGCAAATACGCGAAGTCGGTCCTCGAAAAGTTCGCGACCAAGGCCTTCCGCAGGCCCGTCGGCGAACGGACGCTCGACAGGCTGGTGACGCTCGCTGAGGGGATCTACTCCCATCCGGGGACGTCGGTCGCTGAGGGGATCGCCAAGGCGATGGTGGCGACGCTTTCCTCGCCGCGGTTCCTGTTCCGGGTCGAGGAGACGGCACCCCTGGCGGACGGGCAGAAGCACCCGTTCGTCGATGAATACGCATTGGCGTCGCGGCTGTCTTACTTCCTCTGGTCGACGATGCCCGACCAGACCCTGATCGACCTTGCCGGTCGGGGCGAACTTCGCAAAGACCTCAAGAGTCAGGTCAAGCGGATGCTCGAAGACGCGCGCTCCGACATGATGATCAAAAACTTCGTCGGCCAATGGCTCCAGGCGAGGGACGTGGACGGGATCGCCATCGAGGCCCGTGAAATCCTGGCCCGCGACAACGGCGAGGAGAAAGAGCTCAAGAAGCTCCAGGACGACTTCAAAGCGTTCCTGGAACAGCGGGATGCCGATCAGAAGGCCGCGAAGGCGAAGGGCGAGCCCGAGAAAAAAGGGCAGGGGGGCTTCTTCCGCCGCGACGCCCGCTTCAGCAAACTGTTCGCCCCGCCGAAGGTCAACTTCGACGATCCGCTCCGCACGGCGATGCGACGCGAGACCGAGATGTTCTTCTCGTCGATCGTCCGCGAAGACCGCAGCGCGCTGGAACTCCTCGACAGCGATTACACTTTCCTGAACGAGAGGCTCGCCAAGCACTACGGCATCCCCGACGTGAAGGGCGACATCATGCGGAAAGTGACTCTACCCAAGGACAGCCCCCGCGGCGGTTTGCTCACTCAAGGGACGATGCTGGTGGTGACTTCGAACCCGACGCGGACCTCGCCGGTCAAGCGCGGGCTCTTCGTGCTCGATAATATCCTGGGAACCCCCGCGCCGCCGCCTCCGCCGAACATCCCCCAATTGGAAGAAGCGGAAAAATCGTTCGGCGACCGTGAGCCGACGTTGCGTGAGGTCATGGAGATCCACCGTGCCAAGCCGCTCTGCAACGCCTGTCACTCGCGGATGGACCCGCTCGGCCTCGCCCTCGAAAACTTCAACGCCCTGGGAATGTGGCGCGACAAGGAACGCGGGCAGCCGCTCGACACCGGCGGTCAATTGATCTCGGGAGAGACCTTTGACGGCATCCGGGCCTTGAAGAAAGTCCTCAAGGAAAAGCACCGCGACGATTTTTATCGCTGCCTCACCGAGAAGCTGATGACGTATGCTCTGGGACGCGGAATCGAAGCGTCCGACCTCGAATCGGTCGATCAGGTCGTCGACAGGCTCACGAAGGAAGACGGCAAGATCTCGGCCCTGGTGATGGGCCTGATCGAGTCCGCCCCGTTCCAGAAGCGTCGAGATCATACAAGTTTGAATTCCGGCACGACGGAAACGCCACGAACCGAGGGAAAGCCATGAATCCGAACGATTCGCGTGGGATCGAAAGCGACCGAGTCGGCCGTCGCCGCTTCCTTAAAGGCGTAGGGGCGTGCCTGGCGTTGCCGGCGTTCGAGACGTTGCGCGCCCCGGGGGCTTTCGCGTCGCTGCTCGCGAACCCGGGCACGACCTCACCCCAACGCCTGGCGTTCGTGTACGTCCCCAACGGCGTGATCCAGGGGAGCTGGTGGCCCACACCCGGCGCGGGCGAGAAGGACTTCACGCTCAACCGCACGATGAAGCCGCTGGAAGCCGTCAAGGATAAGATCCAGATCCTCACGAACCTCGACCAGCTCAACTCGACGGCAGGCCCGGACGGCCCCGGTGACCACGCCCGCGCCAGCGGAACCTTTCTGACCGGCGTCCGGGTGAAGAAGACGGCCGGGGCGAACATCCACGCCGGAGTCTCGATCGACCAGATCGTCGCCGACAAGATCGGCCACCTGACCCGGTTCCCCTCGCTCGAACTGACCTGCGACGCCGTCAGGCGCTCGGGGAACTGCGACTCCGGCTACTCGTGTGCGTATCAGTACAACCTCGCCTGGAAGTCGCCCACGACCCCGGTCCCTCCCGAGCCGAATCCTCGTCTGCTCTTCGAACGCCTGTTCGGTTCGGGCTCGCACGGGGAGCGGAAGGCCAGCTTGAAGCTCCGGCAAGAGCGGCAGCAGTCGATCTTGGACTTCGTCCTCGACGACGCCCGCGACCTTCAGAACAAGCTCGCCTCCAGGGACAAGCAGAAGCTCAACGAGTACATGGGGAGCGTCCGGGAGATCGAGACCCGGATCGCCCGCGCCGAGCAGTTCGCGATGAAGGCGCCCGACCCGACGCAAGACACCCCCTCGGGAATCCCCGCAGGGTTTGAAGACTACATCCAGGTCATGTTCGACATGATGGTCCTGGCCTTCCAGACCGACTCGACCCGCGTTTCCACCTTCCTGATGGCGAACGAAGGCAGCAACCGGGCTTTCCCCGAGATCGGGATCGCCGAAGGGCACCATTTCCTGACCCACCACCGCAACCAGCAAGACATGATGGACAAGGTCGCCGAGATCGACCTCTTCTACATGAAGCAGTTCGGCCGATTCCTCGACAAGATGGCCGCCGCCAAGGAGGCCGACGGCACCTCCCTGCTCGACCACTCGATGATCGTCTACGGAAGCGGAAACGCCGACGGCAACAAGCATTCCCACAACAACCTCCCGGTCATCCTGGCCGGCGGAGGGGGTGGAACGCTCAACGCCGGGCGTTTCGTGAAGAACTCACCCATGCCGATGAGCAACATGTATCTGGGGATGCTCGGAAGATTGGGGATCGACGGCGTCGAGCAGTTCGGGGATTCGACGGCCCGTTTCGACGGGATCTGAATCAAGTCGCGATTGTGTGATTGCCTTTGAGCCCTGAAGGGGCGTCGGTAAATAGCCAGGGACGCAAGTCCCTTGACTCCGAATGATCCTTGAATCTCCTTGAGCCCTGAAAGGGCGCCAGACGTTCTGAGTGTATCGGTGCATCCCCAACGACCCCCCTCGGTTCAATGAGCGAATGACCCGCCTTGATGGAATGGCTCGACCTCAATTCTCATCCGAGGCTACTGCTTGATGGCGAGGGCATTGAACTGGCCTATCAGCCGGTTTCGCTTGATCATGGTGGCGGACCGATTCTGGGCACCTTCAAGGTGCGGTGTGATGTCCGACATTCCACAGGGCGATTCGTCTACGTCGCCGATGACGTGACTATCGAACCATGTGTGTTCCGCGAATTTGCCTGCGATTTGAAACAAGTGCTCGACGGAAAGGCGCGAGAGGCCATATTGGCACCTGTCGGAAACGAACTCGTAGTCACAGTGAATCGCATGGCAAAGAATGTGCAAATGCGCGTCACAGTGACGGAGTGGCAAGGACCGTTTGATCCCGAGACCACCCTCTCGGCCGGTTGCTCGAACCTTAACACGGATCGTACGTATCGGTGGGTAAGTGATCTGAAAAGTTATGGTCACTTGATGGACAAATGGGTCTCGGCCACATGGACGACGTGAGTATGGGCGTAAGACGACCGAAGCCGGAATTGCGGTGGCCGTCGCAGCCGCGATTCCGGAACGATTCCGCGTGAGCCAAAAGCGAACTCTACATCATTCGGATATCGCCCCGGATTCCACCGGGACGCATGATCCGAGCGGGCCGTCCAGTATTCCTCGAACCTTTCGTGACGGCGCGTTGTCAAAACGCTTTGTGGGGTCGACCGTGTTGGTTCGTGACTCAAGACGTTACATCCATTAACGCATGACATCAATCGAAATTAACCACTTGCACTCCTCTCCCCGGTCAAGATTTTTGCGCGCCGGCTGCGACGACTCGGATACGATAAGCGTGTCGGGTTCAGGGAAGAAGGGATGTGATGCATCCTCATTCCAGTCGTGGGTGCCTGGCCTCGCGATCACGGATCGCGTGTCCACAGGCAACGATTGAACCCGGCTACCCCCCCAGGTTTGCGGAGGATGTCGCGATGCCTATGAACTTCGGCTCGCTCCCAGGACCCGTCGCCGTCGAGATCGATCGGGTCTGCGACGATTTCGAGGCCGCTTGGCGAGAGGGCCGATCCCCTCGGATCGAAGACTATCTTTCCGAAGGCCCTGAATCAAACCGTTCCGCGCTCCTTCGCGCGATGATCGCCGCCGAGGTTGAACTCCGTCAGTCCGATGGTGAGAGCCCCGTCGTTGATGAGTATCTCGCGCGTTTCCCTTCCGAGACCCTGGTCGTCCGCGAGGTATTCGAGGAGACCGAACGCGACAGCAACGGGGGTGTCGACAACGGCCGCGACGCGCTGCTGTCGACGCTGGAATATCCCGTCCGCGTCGGCTCGCCGACCCAGCAGGAAACCCCCGTCAACCCTCCGGCGCGCAAGGCCGATTCCAAGGAGATGCCCAAGCGGATCGGCCCCTATAAGACCCTCGACTTCCTGGGGGAGGGGGGCTTCGGCCGGGTCTACCTCGCGCGTCACTTCGAGATCGACCGGACCGTCGCCATCAAGGTCGCTCGCCTCGGGATACTCGGCACCCGCGAGCGCGAGGAAAACCTGATCCGTGAGGCGAGGCTCGCGGCGGCGTTGAAACATCCGGCGATCGTCACGGTTTTCGAAGTCGGAAAGCTCGAAAGCGGCGAGCCTTTCGTGGTCTTTGAGCACATTGAAGGGCAGAGTCTCGCCAAGCATTTCAAAAGCGAACGGTTCGAGCACCAGAGACTGGCGAGACTGCTCGCACGCGTCGCCGAAGCCATTCACTACGCCCATCTCCGCGGCCTGATCCACCGCGACCTGACCCCCTCGAACATCCTGGTCGACGCCTTCGACGAGCCCCACATCACCGACTTCGGCCTGGCGGTGAACGAGGACTTGCAGAGGCTCCGTTCCGGAGAGGTGGCCGGCACGCCGTCGTACATGGCCCCCGAGCAGGTCCGCGGCGTGACCAACCGGCTCGACGGCCGCACCGACGTCTGGGCGCTGGGGGTGATCCTTTATCGGGGGCTCACGGGTCGTCTGCCGTTCAACGGGCAGAACCGTCAGGAGATCTTCGAAGAGATCCTCGAACGCGACCCCAAGCCTCCCCGGCAGTTCGACGAACACATCCCTCGCGAACTCGAACAGATTTGTCTGGCATGCCTGGCGAAGCGGATCAGCGACCGCTACGGTTCGGCGGTGGCCTTGGCGGAGGACCTTCGCGACTGGCTCGAACCCCCCGCGGTCCCGAGCGTGGCCGCTGCCTCCGTCGCGGCGGTCGAGTCCCCCACAGGCCCGGCGAAGGTCGCGCCCAAAGGTCTGCGGCCGTTTGACCGGGGCGACGCCGAGCTGTTCATGGCGTTGATGCCCGGTCCGCGCGGGAAAGACAACCTCCCCGAGTCGTTGCGATTCTGGCGGTCGAGGATCGACGGCACCCCCGGCGGGGCGGAACCCTTCAGCGTCGGACTGCTGTACGGCCCCTCGGGGGGCGGCAAGTCGTCGTTCCTGAACGCGGGACTTCTCCCCAGGCTCGACCCGACCCTCAACGTCGTCCGGATCGACGCGACCCCCGAAGGGACCGAGCCTCGGCTGCTCGCGGCGCTCTGTCGTGAAGTGCCCGGCATGTCCGCCCGGGACGTCCTCGACGCCGACCTCGCCTTCGCCGTCTCCGCGCTCCGCTCCTCCGGAGAAACCCCGCCCGCCCGCCGCGGCCGCAAAACGCTGATCGTGATCGACCAGTTCGAACAGTGGCTTCAGGCCCACCCCGCCGAACGCGACTGCGAGCTGATCCTGGGGCTCCGTCAGTGCGACGGGCAACACGTCCAGGCTCTCTTGCTCGTGCGGGATGACTTCTGGATGGCCGTCACCCGGTTCTTCCGGGCGCTCGAGATCCCGCTCGCCGAAGGGGTGAATTCGTCCCCCGTGGAACTCCCCGATGCCCGCCACGCGCGGACGGTGTTGGAAGCGTTCGGCAGGGCCTGCGGACGGTTCACCGGCCCCGGCGACGAGCCTTCGGACGAGGAAGGGAAGTTCCTCGACGAGGCGGTCGCCGGGCTCGCCGAAACCGACGGTCGGGTCATCCCCGCGCGGCTGAGCCTGCTGGCCGAGGTCGTCCGCAATCGGCCGTGGACCCCCGCGACGCTCAAGGAACTGGGAGGCGTCGGAGGGATCGGCGTGACGTTCCTGACCGAGACGTTCGACGCCCCGACGTCCCCGCCGTCATATCACGCGCATCGGGTCGGCGCGGGCTCGGTGCTTCAGGCCCTTCTGCCCCCGCCGTCGTCGGTGCTGAAAGCCGCCGCGAGGCCCGTCGCGGAGCTTTGCGAGGCGGCCCGAGCCGCCGCCCCCTCCGACGACTTCCGCGAGCTCCTTCGCATCCTCGACCAGGAGCTGAAGCTGATCTCGGTCGTCGATACGCAATCCTCCCCTTCCGAGCCGTTCCAAGGATTGCTCGCGAACGGTCCGTATTATCAGCTCGCCCACGACGACCTCGTCGAACCGATCCGGCAATGGGTCGAGCGCAAGGAACAATCCTCCCGCACCGGCCGCGCGAGGTTGCGGCTGGGGATGATCGCTTTCGCCTGGAAACAGCGTCCGGTGCCGAGGAGCCTGCCGTCGCTCCCGGAGTGGGTGAGCATTCTCGCCGCGACCCGACCGGCGCGCTGGACCGCCGACGAGTGGCGGATGATGCGCGCCGCGACGTTTCACCACGTCGGTCACGGTCTGGCGGCGCTGGCGATGGTGGGCGCGACGGCCTTCGGGGTCCGCGAAATCGTGGTGCGCGATCGGGTCAGCACGCTCGCCATCCGAGCCGTCACCGCCGCCGACCCCGCGCATCTCAAGGCGATGATGCCCGAAGTGTTCGTTAACCTCGACCGTGTTCTCAAGGGAGTTGAGGCGATCGAAGCCAACTCCACTGACGTTAACCAACGCAGGAACGCCGGCCTGATCGCTTACCACGGAAACCCCACCGCCGCCCGCGCCGACGCCATGATCGAGCGAATCCCGGTCGCGTCGTCGGAGGAGATCGAGTTGATCCGCGACGCCCTCACGAAGCACCCGCAATTCGCGAGAGTCGACCGGCTCCACAACCTCCTCCACCGGGAATCGACCGGCGCGGCGGTCCGCCTCCGCACCCTCGCGACCCTGGCGAAGCTGCGGCCCGAGATCGCCGCGGCGCTCGGCGATGCGGCGTCCCCGGTGGCGCTCGCGCTCGTGAACGAAGAGCGGCGGACGGTCCAGCACTGGGTCGAATTGCTCGACCCGGCGCTCCCCGCGATCGCCCCGCACCTGAAAGCGTTCTGCAACGACCCCGGCCGCGAACCGGCGTTGCGGTCCAACGCCGCCGAAGCTTTGGGGGCGATCTACGCCAAGCGTCGCGAGCCCGCCGCGCTGGCGCTTGCGGCGGTTGACGCCAGGCCCGACGCCGGCCGCGTGATGATCCAGGAACTCAAGGCGTTCAACGAACCGGCCCCCGCGCTCGACGCTTTTCACGGCGTTTTGAACGAGGCCGACGTCGATCCCGCCAATGAAATCGCCGCCGAGAGGGTGGCGATACGCAAGGCCAAGGCCGCGGTCGCGCTGGCGGTCCTCGGAGAAACCCGGGTTCTCTTGCCCTTGCTCAAACACGCGCCCGACCCCCGCGTGCGCGCCCGGCTGATCCAAGGGCTGGCCCGATCCGAGGTCGCCGCCGAGGTCGCGCTCCCGCTCCTGAAAGGCCCTCGCGACGCGATCGACCCCGCCCAGCGTCAGGCGCTCTGGCTCGCCCTGGCCGAGGCCGACCGCGACGCCATCGCCGGGCTCACTCGCGACGACATCGCCAAGGCCGCCGCGCTTTCTTACGTCGAAGATCCCGACGCGGGAGTTCACTCAGCCTCGTGGCTGCTCCTCCGCCGCTGGGGCCGCGACGACCTGCTCGAACCGGCCGACCGGACCATCCGGCTGAGGCCGCCGATCGCCGCCAGGGCCGACCGCGGCTGGTTCGTCGGCCCCAACAACCACACGTTCCTCACGCTCAAAGGCCCGCTCACCTTCACGATGGGCTCGCCCGATTCCGAAGCCGATCGCTTCGAGCGAGAGACGCCGCACGTCCGACGGATCGACCGCTCGCTCGCGGTCTCCACGACCGAGGTGACCGACGCCCAGTTCCGCCTCTTCCGACGGAATCATAAAATCGACCCGCGTTACGGCGACGCTCCCGAGAACCCCGCCAGGGAGATCACCTGGTACGAAGCCGCCGCCTATTGCAACTGGCTGAGCGGCAAGGCCGGCCTGGAACCGTGCTACCCCGAGCCGGTCGAGTCGGGAATGGTGGTCGCGGATGACATCCTCGGGAAGCCCGGATTTCGTCTGCCCACCGAGGCCGAATGGGAGTACGTCTGTCGCGGCGAGACGGTGACGGCTCGACCGTCCGGTTCGTCCGACGAACTTCTCCCTCGCTACGCCTGGACCTGGCTCAATTCCAACGACCTCGTCCACCCCGCGGCCACGTTGCTGCCCAACGAATTCGGTCTCTTCGACGTCATCGGGAACGTCTGGGAGTGGACCAATGACGGCATGCCCCCGTTCCACGGCCCAGAGACCTACCCGCCCTACCCAAAGGGCACCGCGGAAGCCCCCGCGCTTGACACGTTCAAAGGCGACATTGTCAAAAAAGGGAATGCCTCGCGGATCCTTCGCGGAGGCGGCTACTCCTACGCCCCCTCCCAGTCGCGCTCGGCCATGCGCTACACGGTGAACGTGGAACTGGGGGACCCTTACATCGGCTTTCGCGTCGTGAGGACACTCCCTTGAAGACGTGTCAGGTGAATATCCATTTTCGGCGAAAAACGGATTGGACACGTTCACCCGGCTCGTGTTAAATGCGATCCATGCCGCCGCGTCTTCCGGCAATCCCCCCAAATCCGAGGCGGTTTCATTTTCGACGTGGAGTTCTCAAGATGCCCGATGGTCGATGCTCAGTGACCAAGAAATCAGACCGCGATCTTCCCCAGATCCTTCCGTTTTTCTTTGGTCATCGACCATCGGGCATCGGCCATTCCAGTTCGTCGAAAACGAAACGGCAATCCCCCCCAACTCGAGGAAGCTTCCATGTGGAAAGAAGAGTTTGACGAAAAGGTTCTCGCCGAGCAGCGCCTCGCCGCCATCGTGCTCGGGTGCGTCATCATCCCTTCCCCCATCCCGGCCGTCGGCCTGATCTTTGTCGGAAAAACCCCGGTGAAGAAATCGGGCTGCAGTCCTTTCTACGTCCGGGTCGTTCAATTCCCCAGGCCGGGCGTCATCCTCTCCCATTATTTCAGCGCCGGCGATCTTAAGGGGACGGGAGACCTCCGCGCACTCCGAACCTACGAAGGCACGAAAGCCGGCTTCACGTCCGGTGAGGATCTCGTGAAGCTACTCGACGAGAAGAAGGCGGAACTCGAAAAGAACGGGGCGAAACCGGAAATCCGATTGGAGGATAAGAACGTCGCTTATGTCGTCGAAAATGCACACGTTCATGTGTCGATGGATTTCATGGGAGTCGCGTCGAAAACCTCGACACAGACGGAGACGGGCATCGATTTGTTCGACTCGTTCTTCGGACATGGGCATATCGAACCGATGTGCAGTCCGACCTGTATCTGCACATGTTAGAATCGGCCCCGTGAAGACGCCCCCTCCCGATCCCGGAAAACGACCGTGGAAATCGACCTCGTCTTGCTGAGCCGAGACCTGAGCCCGCCGCGCGATGACGTGATGAAGGGGGTCGCCTCGCAGGGCCTGGCGGGCCTCCGCGTCCTTCGCGTCGCCGGGCCGCCGAGGCCCGAGGATCCCAATCGTTGGGCGACGATCGCACGCGCTCGCAACGAAGCCAAACACGTCGGGTCGGCCCCGTTCGTCATGTTCCTCGACGACGACGTCGTCCTCGCCCCCGGCTGCGTGCCGAGCCTGCTCGACGGCCTCCGCCGCCGTCCCATATTCGCCGCGCTGGGGGCCGACTACGCCGAAGAGATGGCGGCCAACCCGTTCCACCACTGGGATTACCCCCCCCACGTCGGCATGGGGGCGGTGCTCTTTCGCCGCGAACGCCTCGCCGGAATCAACTTCCGCTGGGAAAACAAACGCTGCGAATGCGCCTGCTGTTGCGACGATCTGCGCTCCGCCGGCCTCGCCGTCGGCTACCACCCCGACGCCCGCGCGACCCACGTCCGACATCCCGCCGCGCCCGTTGCCGCACCCGCCGCCGTACCCCAGGGCCGAGTCCTGGCCGCGTTCAACCGCGCGCACTACCAAAAGTTTATCGATCGCTTCCTCCGATCCTTGCGCGAGGCCGGCAACACGGAGATCGTCACGGCCGTCGCCTACGACCTCAACGACGACGAGCGAACCGCCCTGGCCGCCATGCCCGGTGTCGAAGTCGCCGCCCGGCAGTCTTGCGGAGTGAACCCCGCGGTCCTGCGGATTCGGGACTTTCGCGAGGTCATGGCCGAATGGCCCGATGAAACCCCGGTGGCGTACTGGGACGCGGGCGACGTCGTTTTCCAGGAACGTCTCCGGCCCCTCTGGCAACTCGTTCGCGACAACCCCGAACGTGTCCTCGCCGCGCGCGAACACACGACATACGCCGAGAACCCCGTCGCGCGGCATTGGCTCGAAACGATCCACGACCCCACCTCAAGGACGCGCCTGCTCTCGCTCCTTTCCCGACGCCCGATCCTCAACGGCGGGTTCCTGGCCGGCACCGCGAAAACGCTCAAGAATTATTTCCGGGAGGCCGCGCGGCTCCGCGCCTCGGTCGAATTTAGAGGGAGCGTCGACTGGAGTGACCAGACAGTCATGAACATCTTCTGCCACACGAATCCCGGCGCCTGGCGGGAAGCTCCCTCGGGCTGGAACTACTGTCTCTACCGACGTCGCGTCCGCGGCGGACCCGGCGGCAGGGTCGAAAGCCTGGACGGAACCCCTGTTCACGTCGTCCACGGCAACGCCGGCTCACTGGGGCAGCGGTCGTTGCCCCACCGGATCGCCTGAGACGACGATCGAGTAGACTCGTGGTATCGGAGAACGGTTCGAGGAAGAGTCGTTCCCGCGGTCCGAAGGGGGCGGCCAATGTCGATCGATCCCGACCTTGAAGAAATCCTCTTGCGCTGGGAAGAGCATCGCGAGCAAGGTCGGAAGATGACCCTTGAGGATCTCTGCCGCGAACACCCTGAGAGACTCGACGAAGCCGAGCGAATGATCCGCAGGCTCGAAGGCCTTGAGCCTCTGATTTCGAGGAAATCCGATCTGTCGACCGAAGCGGAGCGCGCGGACCCGGCATCGACATCGCTCCCCGTCGACATCTCCACGGCATCACACTACCGCGCCATTCATCTGCACGCGCGGGGCGGCCTCGGCGAGGTTTTCCTCGCCTTCGACGAGGAACTCCGCCGCGAGGTCGCGCTCAAGCTCATACTGGACCCCGACGACCCTTCGCGCTGCGACCGTTTCCTCCGTGAGGCCGAGATCACCGCGAACCTGGGGCACCCGGGAATCGTCCCGATCTTCGGCCTGGGACGAACCGGCGACGGCCGACCTTGCTATGCGATGAGATACATCGAGGGTGAGACCCTCGGCGCCGCGATCACCCGTTACCACGGGACGGACACTCGTGCCCGCGATCACCGCGGCCGCGCATTGGCGTTTCGAGGTTTGATCGCGCGAATGGTGGCCGTCTGCCAGGCCGTCGCGTTCGCACACAGTAAGGGTGTGATCCATCGCGACATCAAGCCCAATAACATCATGCTCGGCCCGTTCCAAGAAACTCTGGTGGTCGACTGGGGTCTGGCGAAGCGCTTGCGAATCCACGGAGACGCCACCGAGAGCGGGCCTCGGGAATCGGGTGAACTCCCCGACGAGATGCTCCTGGATCGCGCCGAACCCGAGGCGACTTCGGCGTCCTCGCCCGGCGTCCTCGCCGCCGCGTCCGAGGTCGAGGAGCTTACGCGAGCCGGTTCGACACTTGGGACGCCGGTTTACATGAGTCCCGAGCAGGCTGCCGGCCTCCGGAGTGAGGTCGGCCCTTTGAGCGACGTGTACAGCCTCGGTGCGACCTTATATGTTTTGCTGACGGGACGGCCGCCGTTCCGCAATCCTTCAAAGGCCAGACTTCTTGAACAGGTGCGACGGGGCGACTTTTCAGCCCCCCGTCAGATCAGGAGTGAGACCCCGCGGGCACTCAGCGCGATCTGTTTGAAGGCGATGGCCTTGCGGCCGGCGGACCGTTACGGGAGCGTTCTCGATCTCGCCTCCGACCTCGAGCGCTGGCTCGGGGACGAGCCGGTTTCCGCCTGCCGAGAGCCGATCCTGGTTCGTCTGGGGCGCTGGGTTCGCCGTCATAAGCCGCTCGTCGCGGCGACCGCGGCGCTGGCGGCGACGGCCCTGGTCGCGCTCACGCTCAGCACGCTACTGCTGGGGCGCGAGCAAGCCAAGACCGAGGTCGCGCTGGAGGAGTCGCGCGCGAACTATCGACTCGCCCGCACGACCCTGGCCGACGTCCAGACGGGCTCCGGGCTCACCGCTTCCGAGCAGAACGCCCCGGGCGAAGCGGCCCTCTGGTTCGCCGAAGCCGCCGAGACGGCCGACGTCGATCCCGATCGTGCCCTGGCCAGTCGAATCCGTGCGCGAAACTGGAGTAAGCTCGGACCGATTCCTATCGCGTTGATCGAGTTCGAGCGGGCGGACGATTTACGGAAAGTTTCAACTCCTCGCATCCGACAACTCGCATTCGATGGCGAGGGGCGTCATGTCATGGCCCTGTCGAGGACCGGGGAATGCGTGGTTTACGACCTGCTCACCAATCGCCCCGTCCGTCTCCCCGGCGCGTCTCGGGGTGTCACGGCGGCGGCCCTGGGCGGGATCGACGGCAAGTTACTCGCGTTAGGGAATGCGCAAGGGGACGTTGCTTTGCTTCGAATCCCCGAAGGCGAGGTGATCGCCAAGCTCCACATGAAATGGAAAGTCGAGAGCCTTGAGTTCAACTCGGGAGGCAATTTGCTGGCACTCGGGGGCAACGGCGCGCGAGTCTGGGACGTCGCGCGAACGACGTTCGCAACACCCGACCACGCGGAGGATTCACCGGTCGATCAACTCGTTTTCAATCAGGGATCAAGCCGGTTGGCGACGACGGCTCGCGACGGTACGACGCGGATTTACGACCTCGCTTCGTCCAGTCCCACTCCCTTGTATCGGAGCGATTTCAAGACGCTCGACTTTAAACGGCAACCCTTTCGGCCCCTGTTCCTGGACCAGGGAAGGGGGTTGCTCGTGGTCCGACCCTCCGAGGAACTGGCCTGGATTGATGGCACGACCGGGGTCGAGGTTCGGCGGCTACCGGCGATGATGAACAGGATCTTCCGGATCGAGACGAGCCCTGACGGAAAAAAGATCGTGGTCCTGGGGTTGGGTGGGGTTCATGTGTTGGACGCGGCGACGGGGAGCCCGCTGAGCCATTTCGGTGACAATGGCGTGGAGTCCGCGGCATTCTCTCCCGACTCATCTTGGCTGCTGCTGGCGACCTCCGAGTACGTGATCACACCGCACCGGTTCCCCGGCGGGGAGCGGGGGAACTGGAGCCTGCGACTTCAGGATCAGGCCTTCAGGATTGTCTTTTCCCGAGAAGGCGGGCACTTCGCCCTCGCGCAGGAGGACGGCCTGGTCCGTGTCTACCGTCTTCCCGATCGGGGGGTATCGAATCCGCCTGATGACAAAGGTGATTTGCCGACGCGCAGGCTCGAGATAAGCCCGGACGGCCGACTCGTCATGCCGCTGGGAAGGACGCTCTCCGTCGGCCCCTCGGCCACGCGCGTTTTCGACGTCAAGACGGGTCGAAACGGCCCGGATCTCGGCGTCTCTGGAATCATTCACGGGGGAGCAATCTCTCCCGACGGCCGGCAGGTGGTCACACTGAGCTCCGCGTCGGGAGTACACCCTCCCGATTCACGCGAGGTTAATTATCGGTGCGGGTCTTCGACGGGGTGGATCACGTTCTGGGACCGGGAACGCGGGGTCTCCGTGCCCGAACCGGTTGAGACGCCTTCGGAACCCATAGGCGCCGCGTACAGCCCCGACGGGCGACGCCTCGCCGTCCTTTGCACGAAGAGGCAGTGTCTCATTCTTGACCCTTCGAGCGGCCGGGTCGTCATCGACACGGCGCGCGGTTCTTCGGACTATCAACCCGGCTGGCCCGGGAGCGCGGTGCTCCGGTTTTCTCCCGACGGCAAGCTCTTGATCCTCTACGGGTCGGGTCTTCCGGTCCTCGTGGATGTGGCAACAGGTAAGACCCGTTCCCCGGCATTGTCAGCGAAGCCATACGCGGAACAAGTACATATTTATGACGCGCGGTTTTCCGCGGACGGTCGCTACCTCGCGACTGCGGGCGCGGACAAGACCGTCCGGGTTTGGGACGTCGCCGCGGGGCAACCTGTCGCGGCACCGTTGGCACACCCGGACTGGGTTTTCCAGGCCGTGTTCAGCGCCGACGGATCGATGCTCCTCACCGGCTCGCGCGACCGTTCCGCACGCGTCTGGGACTGGCGATCGGGACGGCTCCTGGGACCCGCCCTTACTCACCAAGGGGAAGTCCAAGACGTTTACTTCTTGAATGACGACCGGTGGGTCCTGACCAAGAGCAGCGACCAATCCATGGCGGTCAGCATCGACAACGCCGTCCAGCTCTGGGAGTGGAAAACGGGTAAGCCGCTCACCCCTCGAAAGCTGATCCGAAGCGCGTGGGGGAGTCAGCTCCGCATGACGCCCGACGGCCGTCGCGCCGTCCTCGGGCGTCTCCCTGACAATCGACTCAATGTCCTCGATATTCAAGCACTTGTCAGCGAATCCGCGACCGACGACCCGCCGGATCGCCTTCGATCGATCACCGAGTTGATCTCCGGCAAGAAGATCGTCGGGGGGAGCAGTGTCGTCATTTTGACGACCGACGAATGGGTCGAGCGTTGGCGGCTCAACCGCTCCGACCGCAACGCCAACGGCCCCCGGTAATCCCGGAGGCCGTCGCGTGGGGGGGTCCTCGACGCCCGCTCGGGGCATCAGGTTCAGGCCAAGGTCGTCACGATGTTGGCCTTGTTCGTCTTGTTCGCGATCAGGGTCGCGAGCGCTTGCAAGATTTTCGCGTGAGCCGTTGCGCTGGCCTTGGTGATATACGAGTCATACGTGCCGAAATTCACCGAGTTCGGCGCCGAGGCCGTGGGGGCGACGTAACTCTCGGTGAAGGTCATTGTGACTGTGTCGTTGACCAGGCCGCCGAGTGCCGAAAACATGACGGTCGCCGTGCCGCTGATCGTCTTGTTGGCGTTCTCCGCGACCAAGGTCTGGAGGGTGATGGGCCCTTTGAGCTTGACCGTGACCCCGCTCAGGGTGAACGATTTGGGGATCGGGAGACTGGCGATCGCGGCCTGCGCCGCCTTGACGACCGCCGCCGCGGGTTTGGCCACGGCCGCGGGAGGGTGGAAGAGGTCGACGGTATGCGTCGTCACCGGCACCACGAGCTTTGTCGTGAAATCCGGGAGAACGAAGGTCTTGCCGCCGGAAGCGCCCGGCGCTACGGAGGCCTTGTTAACGAGGTTCCCGTCCGGGTGCAGGCCCGCGGTCGTCTGGTTCACCACCGCCGCCATGAACACGGAGATCGAGGTGTTCGGCGCGAGGGGCGGAATCACCCAGGTCACGACTCCCGTGGTTTGATTCACGACGCTCGCGGGCAACTTCGCCGACTGTCCCGAGGCGGTGATCGAATAGGCGACCAGCGACGACGTCCCACTGGGCAGAATATCCTGGAACGTGGCGCCGCTGATCGTCGTCGCGGCATTGTTCGTGATCTTGAGGGTGTAGAGCAGTCCGGCCTGGTTCGCGCTATTGAGTGTGACCGAACTGGGGGCCGAGACGATCGACATCGTTAACGGGTAAGCGGGAGCCGGCGCGACGACCGACGTGTTGACGGGGATGCTCCAGGTTTGCGTGGGTGAACTGCTCGTTGTGACCGAGGAGACGAGCGTGACCGAGGGGAGGGCGTTCGAGTCGGGAGTCACGGAGAACTTGACGTTCAGTGTCGCCCCCGCGTCGATCGTTCCCAGGTCGCTGACCATGGCAATTCGCGGCACACCGCTGAGCACGAGGTTCAGGGCGTACGTCCCGAAGCTCCCGCTTCGGATCGGAGAAGCCGAGTTCGGTTGATAGGAGAGACCGACCGGAAGCAGGGCGACAAAATGAACGTTGAACGCCGGACCTTTGCCCTTGTTCGTCACCGGGATCGTGTACGTGAATGGGCTACCGACCGTGGCTTGAGTCGTGCTGACTTGGCTGGTCAGCGAGAGCAGGGGAGCCGTCGTGAACTGTACCGAAGGGAGCGGGTGTGTACCGGGCGTGGACCCGTCGCTCGTGACGCTTGCCAGGGGTTGGGACGTGAATCCCTCGACGGTCCCTTGAACGGGAATGTTTAACGTCAGCGCGTGTCCCCCGGGAGTGCTGGTGACCGGCAGGATGCTTTGCTTGTAAGTCACCACGTGATTGGTGTAGCTGAATCCCGAAGTCCCGCCGGTAGGACCGACGTAAACAAGTCCCGCGGCCATCGGCACGGTGACGACGAGGTTCGATGCCGGCGACGGCCCCGCGTTCTGCACGGTGAGCGTGAAAGTCACGGTATTTCCGACCTGAGCCGAGGGCGGAGACACGCTCGCGGCCGTGATCGAAAGGTCGGACGTGGCGGCGTTCACGTTGAGGGCGGCGAACGGCGGATTCGTGACGTTGTTCGTCGTGACGGGGTCGGCGGTGTCGGAGCGGACACTCACCGAGAACGAGGGCACAGTGAACGTGGTGGAGGACCCCGGCATGACGGTGTAGACGCGCAGCGGCACGACGGTGTCGCCGACCGGCACACTGGCGACGTTGTAGGTCAACGTGTTGGTGCCGGGATCATACTGAAGGCCACCGGAACCGCTGGGGCCGCTGTAGGTCGTGCCGGCCGGGAGGACCGCCGTGAACGTGGCGTTCGAGGCCGCGTTCGGGCCGACGTTCTTGACATCGAGTGAATAGACGAAAGAGTCTCCGAGATGAACCGTCGAGCCCAGCGGCGTCCCCGTCGTCGTCAATTCTGAAGCGGTGACCGAGAGGTCGGCCGAAGGCGGAGGGGCGTTATCGAGACTGACCTGTCCGATCTGGCTCGACGCGGTGTCGACGAACCAAAGATTATTGCCCGGACCACTGGTGATCGCCCCGGGACCCATCGACGGTTTGACGGCGTTGGGGATGAAAGTCTTTTTCGTGGTGTCGAACTCGACGATGCTCGCGCCGTTCATGGTGAACCAGACGTTGTGGTCCGGCCCCATGACAAGCTGATTGACGGGATTGATCCCGGAGCCGTTGACCGGGGTGTAAGGCGTGTCGGTTTGCGTCGCCAGGTCGTAATGCTGGAGCACGCTGCCGCTGCTCACGATGTTCGACCCGCCGCCGAACCAAAGGGTGCCGTCGCCGGGATTCACGACCGCCCCGGCAATCGTACCGTCGGGAAGGGCGATCGGAGCGGCGAGCGTACCGGTCGTCACATCAAACAGCCCAAGGTTGGGCCCGTTCGATTCCGTGAAGTAGAGGGTCGCGTGGCCGTTCGACAGGTTCGGTCCCGCCGTGAGACTTCCAGGGTAGTTGTTCGTGACATGATCGCCTTCCGACCCCAGCGAATGCACGACCTGAGCGCTCGGGTCGATGGGAGCTTTGCTCGGGTCGATCATCACGAGGCTCCCCTGTTCGAGATACCAGGGGTTGCCGTCGGGACCGATGGCGATCGAGCGGGCCGGACCTAATGTCGTGTCGTAGGTCGTGAACGCCCCGGCAGGTGTCATCTTGAGGACGCCGCCGACCGTGCCGCCGGTCGCGGTATTCCCACCCCCCGCGGTCGTGATCCAAAGATTTCCGTCGTTCGCCGCGATGATTTGACCGGGCACCGAGTTGACGTTCGGGATCGGAAACTGCGTGAGCAGCGTGCCGTCGGTCGAAACTTTCTCGATCGCCGAAGTACCCTTCGAGGTCAGTGCGGCGATCCAGAGATTGCCTGTGGAATCACTCGTGATCGACGCGTTAAATTGCGGCGCCAGAACGGGTGTGAAGTAATTGATCGTCGTTAACAGTTCGCGTCGTTCCAGATTTTCCAGCGTGGGACGTCGCTTCCGCTCCCGAGTCTTCCGGGAGTTCGCGGTCGTCCGACCACCGAGGCCGAGGATTGAAAAACGCGCGGGCTTTTCG
>JAYUFP010000265.1:0-18748 GCA_043738665.1 Isosphaeraceae bacterium | reverse complement strand
CGGTGCCGGAATCCGTTGGCGCACCCGACTCCGGACTCCTTACGGTAGGAACTCGCGGATTAGTGTGGCTTGTCGAATTGTTGGCCCGTCAGATCGTTAAGCATGCCCCTGAAGCGTGCCAGGTACATCCCGGCCGTGCCCGTCGGGACCGGGTCGCCTGTCAAGACACGGATGAGGCCCGACCGGAGGCCGATCAATGCGTTCCTTTCGCCGGAACGCTTGACAACGTTGTTCGTCTCCGCGGGGTCGGCCGCGAGGTCGTAAAGTTCCTCGCTACCCAAAAGGTCCGCAATGTAGTGTCGGTTCCCGCCGACCAATGACATCACGAACCCTCGGTGGCTGGACCCCGTGCCGCGACGCGGATCGATCACCGCCGGGATGTCGACTTCCGATCGTGCCGGGGAGGTCGTCGCGGTCAGGGCGGTTGGCCCGGTCCGCCAGTGTTCGCCGAGCGAACGGCCCGGGAACGGCGAACCGAAGGCCAACCCCGCCTGTTCGACGACCGTTGCGGCAACGTCGCGGAGGCTAACGGGTTCCGCGACGACTCGCGGTCCCGAGACCTTCGGCGATAGGATCAACAGGGGGACATGCACCTCCGGGGCGAACAGGCTGAACCCGTGGTTGTACACTCCGTGCTCTCCGAAGGACTCCCCATGATCGGACGTGATGACCACGACCGTTTCATCGAGGATGCCGCGACGATCCAGATCGTCGAGTAATCTGCCGATCTGCCGATCCAGGTCCGCGATGCAGTTGTCGTACGAATCGCGCGCCAGGGTCAGGTCCGGCGGGCTCAGAGCCGGCTTCTCTTGATCCCAGTAATCCAGGAGCATCCGATAGTCCCTTCGGGTCCGGGGAACCTGGCCGAAACGCCTCTCGACATTCCCCGCGGGCACAAACGGCTCGTGGGCATCGAGGTAGTTCAGGAAGGCAAAGAAAGGCCGTTTCTTGTCGCGATCGCCGGACAGCCAGTCGAGAAACGCCCCGTTGATTCCCGCGCCGTCGCGGGATTGCGAACGGACCCACTTCACCCCATAATAATCCCAGGGGCTGAGCGTATGTTCAACAATCCAGCGCCCGGGAACCGTGCCGGCGAGGATCGTCCCGAGGTCCAGGGGATAATCTTCGTAGTGGACGAACCCCCGGTCCATTCGAGACTCGTAACTGCACCAGTACGTATTCGAGACGAACCCCGCCGTCATGTAGCCTTTCGCGGCCATGTATTCGGCGAGAGTGGGGTAACCGGGGTCGACGTCGGGTCGCCAGTGGGCGTTGAGAGTCGATGGCCACTGACCGGTCAGGATCGAGCAGTGCGAGGGAAAGGTCCAGGGCGCCGTCGACATCGCCCAATCAAACCGCACGCCCTTCTTGCCCCAGCGAGAGAGGTTGGGAGTCGTGTCCCGGAAGTAACCATGAAGGCCAAGGCTTTCGGCCCGAACCGTGTCCATGACGATCAGCAGGACATTCGGCGAACCGGCTAGAGGGGGAGTCGGAAGACTCTTCGCGAAATTGATTTCGGCGGATTTCTGGCGAGACAACGAGACCCCGGCGGTCGCCAGGACGAGCGCTGACAGCAATATCAGCACGACGCCCACGACCCTCGGCCGTCCGGCGAACCAACCGCCGACCACACGCGCCAAGCCCGCCGCAAGCATGAGGCTTGCGAGTCCGAAAAACGGAGCACGAAGCAACGGACCCCAGAACGCGAGAGTGGCAAATAGAAACGCAGCCGACCGAGGCGTCAGGCGTCCCGGCAGGAATCGGTTCACCAGGGCCATCACCAACCCGAGGATCATCACGACACTCAGGTAACTGACCGGAATGCCCCACAGGAAGTTCTTGCCTTGCTCGTGATAGAGCATCAGCCGCAGGACGTCGCGCTTGAGGTGGATCATCGCCAGATCAAGGTAGCCGCCGAGAAGGCCGAACATCGCGGCGAGGACGAGAATTGAGCGGGAGGTCATTGATGATCCCGAGAAATTCGGGTTCTCCTGAGAATCGGCCGAGTCACTCTTGATGCGAACCGCTCCGGCGACGGGATGTGCGGCGGTCACTCCTGAATCGAGCAATGATCTTCACCGACGGAGGCCGGCGCTCGCAACCCCGAGCGGTTCGCGAATGGCATAAAGCGTGCCTGATGGCCCGGTTGTAGAACGTGCGGGATCAACCAACAGAATAACAAGAAATCTTGACTTTTTTTATTGAAAAACCAAATCGGCTTCGTTAAAGTCCAGACATTTACCAACAGTAAGTGTTTACTTTTTCGTTTTTGGGATTTGGTGCCTCACATGCGAATCCGCTTTGAACATTTAATGCCTCCACTTACGATCTTCGTAAGCCTTTCATGTGGCTACCCGCAATCCAGCGGACCTTTGCCCAGCGAAAAAATCGTGATCAAGGCAGGCGTTCCATTCCGTGATCCATTCAAGATTTCGGTCGAAGCCCAGACCAAGACCAAGACCCTTGACCGAGGTGAGTCGTTCCAGGTGAAAGGCGAGGTAAACCCCGTAGGAGATGGGATCGGACCTGAGTCGATTACGATCAAGGTCGAAAAAAAAGTGAAGGGGAGAGCCTTGGAATACGGGGCGTTCGCCCTGCTTCCCAGTGCGAGAAACAAATCCACGAATTTTGAGGCAACTCTCAAAGCCCCAAACGAACCGGGAGTCTACGACCTGTACGCGACGGGAATCTATCAAACAATCGATGAAAACAAGCGAACCAGCGTCAAACGTATACGGTCGGATCGGACTAAACTTACCGTGAGGTGAGTTGTTAAATGAACATTCGATGCAAGGACAACTCGGGACACGGTCCGCTTGGATTCACGCTGATCGAAGCATTGGTGGTTGTCGCGGTGATCGGCCTGCTAGTCGGGCTCCTCATTCCCGCGGTTCAGTCCGCCCGTGAAAGTGCCCGACGCATTCAATGCGCCAACAATCTGAAACAGATCGGCATTGCACTCCATACCTACGCGGCAAATCTCGGCGTCTTTCCACAAGGGAATAACGGAAGAGGGTTTTCTCTCCACTCCATGCTCCTGCCAAATTTAGAAATGGCAAGTCTGTACAATACGATTAATTTCCAGCAGTCCGCGTCTGAGGCACCTCCGGGTTTCCCGAACGAAACGGCGATGAATTGCACGGTGAACGTGTTTCTTTGCCCGTCCGATCGTCCCCCGCCTGTTCAAACGGCTTGGACCAATTACGCGGGGAACAGGGGTATCTACTACCCCGGCCATGTGAGCGAAGGCGTATTCCCGACTTATGCGACCGTCGGTCCGCAAGGAATTACCGACGGTCTCAGCAACACCTCGGCACTTTCCGAGTGGGTGCTCGGCCCCGCGGATTTAACCGCGAGAAACCCGAAAGGTACGATTTTCGGGACGTCAAAAAACTATACCGACCCAAAGGATTTTGATCGATTTGTCAGCGAATGCAAGCAATTGGATGTCACTGGCGCCTTGATTAATGAGAACTCAAAGGGAAGGAATTGGATGCACGGCGAGTTCGAAAATACACTGTATAACCACGCGAATTCCATCAATGATCATAGTTGCGTGAGCGCGGGGGCTGTTCAGCCGGGAATCTTTTCGGCAAGTAGTCACCACCCCGGAGGAGCCAACTCCCTGATGGCTGACGGTCACGTTTCGTTCCGTTCAGAGGGGGTCGCTCTCCCGTTCTGGCGTGCGCTCGGCAGCCGGAACGGGGGCGAGTCCACTGATGCGGGCGGCTTTTGATCCCGTTTGAGGTCGTCATTTTTTGAGGAGCGTCGAACGATGTCCACCAAGACTCAATGGCCGGCGATGGTTGTTTTGTGCCTGTTCAGCACCTCCACGCTGGCAGACGGCGTGAATGTCTCGGACCCGGTTCCCACAGCGAACCCCGTCACGGTTTGGACTACGACCAACGGGGGTGAGTGTGACCTTTAATGTCACAGCAACTTTGACCAATGTCAGGGGTTACCGCGTGAAGATCACTAACGCCGCCAATCCGTCGATGATCTACCTTAATCAAGGGGATAGCAGCGCCCCAGTCGACCCGCAGATTTACAACTTCGACACTCCGACCGCAGTATCCAAGGACATCACGCTCTGTACGATTACCGTCCAAATTCTGGGGCCAATGGGTGTCGTCCTCGCGGATGGTGGTTCAAAGGTTGATATCTATACACCTTAAGGCAGGCAGTGCCAGCGAATGTGTCAGACATCCTAGTCCCTCAAAGCTTCACTCTTATGACGCTGGTATGAGAACAATTCTCACCCGATATATCCCAAACCGCTCAGCCGATCGCGGACGATCGAATCATCGGAATCTCTGGGTTCTTCCGTCACTTCTCGGATATGCGCCGCGACGAGCGAACGCCCTTGCATTGAGGGGGGCCGGTCGTAGCCTCCGAGTTCCAGGAGGGTCGGGGCGACGTCGAGGAGATGGGCGCCTTCGATCTCGCCGCTCAGGGCGCTTCGGGACGAGGCGAGGATGAAGGCCCCGAACTGGGCGTGGTTGCAGTCGTCGGGACCTGTGTCGTTTTCTCGGAGGTGGAGGACAGGGTGGCCCACGCCGCCGATCGACCTCCAGGAGAGGGCTCCGAAGTGGGCGATCAGGTCGGGCGGGACGTTTTTCACGGAGTGGTAGATCTCCTCGGGTTTGAAGACGAGGGTGCCCAGAAGCTTGCCTTCGGGGTCGGTCGTGGCCTCGAAACGGGCTTTGATCTCGTCTCGGAAGACTTCGTAGTCCGAGGGTTCGATCGTGCCTTCGGGCTCGCGGCCTTTGACGTTCAGGAAGACACGGGCGTAGTAGCCCCCCTCGCTCCAGACCTTGGTCTTCGCCCAGTTCACGTCAAGCTTGGCGAAAGGGGTGACCTTGCTCGGGTACGTGTTCAGGGTGAGCAGGCCCTCGCGGATCAGCCACTCGTTGACGCAGAACCCGCCGTCGAGACGCCTGGCTCCGTGGTCGGAAACGACGAGGACCGTCGTGTCCTCGGCGAGCAGTTCGAGGATGCTTCCGAGTTCGTCGTCGAGGTATCGATAATAGTCGCGAATCGTTTCGCGATAGGGGCTATTCGGGTCGTGGTTGACGTGCTCGGGGTCATGGTCTTTCCAGAAGCCGTGGTGCATGCGGTCGAGACCGATCTCGACGAACTGAAAGTAGTCCCAGGGTTCGTTTTCCAGAAAGTGCCGGACGACCGTGAAGTGCTTCCGGCTCATCTCGGCGATCTCGTCGCGGAGCTTTTCCTTGTTCTCTGTTCGGAAATCCTTGACATCGACGGGGTAGTGCCCCACCAGCTTGCGGATCGTGTCGGAGACCGCCGGAGGATGCGTGAAGACGTCGCGGTCGGTGTCGGGGGTCAGAAAGCATCCGACCGAAATCCCGTTGACCTTGCGAGGCGGGAACCCCGGCGGCACGCCGATCACGATCGACCGGCCCCCTTCGCGCGCGACCTGATCCCAAATCGCGAGTTCTGTGATCGAACGTGCATTGACGATCCCGAGCCCGTCGTACGAATGGTCGACCCGGTTCCGGAAACCGTAAACCCCAAGTGAGCCAGGGTCCTGGCTGGTCGCCATGCACATCCAGGCCGGCACGGTGATCGGAGGGACGACGCTTTCGAGCTTACCGTAACATCCGGCCTCCATCAGCCGGCGGAAGTTGACCAGCCGCTCGTCGCCGAAAAGCAACTCAGGGGCCGCGCAATCGAGCCCGACGACCAGAATTTTCATGCGAGTCGTCCCGACCGTGGGGTTGTCGTCCGTTGTTCTTATACTCTGCGATCAAGACTTAAAGAGGCGAAAGACCCGAACGCAGGCCCGCTTGGCGACCTGGACCGAGCCGCGCCCGACCAGCATGAAGAAACCGAACGTCGCCGCCACAACCGAGGCCACCGGCAGGGCGACTTCCGGGGTAAAGTAAGCGAACAGCATGGATCACGTCTCCGGGGCGTCGCGGATCGAAGACCTGGCGAGACCTCTAGCATAACCATGCCGGACAGAGTATCAAGTCGGCTTCGTCCGTCCAAAGAAGCTCGGCGGAAACCTCGCACTACCGCATCGGTCAGCGCCGAGTCGATGAATTCCCCTAATCGCCCCCGGAGTTTTCGGAATGCCAGCGGCCCGACCCGGTCGTCACGAAGGCGCCTCGCTCTTCCTGGTGATCGGCTTCGGACTTTGCTTTTTCGCGGATTCGGTCGCCGACCCCGACCTCTGGGGCCACGTCCGCTTCGGCCAGGACATCCTTCGCGCCGGGGCGATTATCCGTGTCGATCCGTATTCGTACCGGACCGCGGGGCAAGAATGGATCAACCACGAATGGCTGGCTGAAGTCGTCTTCGCCGCGCTTTATGATTGGGCGGGACCGACGGGTTTGATCGTCCTCAAGACGATGACGGGCGTTTTCATTCTGATCGCGACCTATCTCCACATGCGGCTCCGGGGAATGGGCGCCTTTGGCGCGATGGTGTTGTTGGCCCTGCTCTGTGTCCCGCTCCGGATGGGACTTGGGACGATCCGGCCGCAGCTCTTTACCTATGCCTTGTTTCTCGTCGTGCTCTTGCTGATCGATCGCGCGAAACCGGGGAAAGAGTCGTGGCTCTTGCCGATTCCCGCGGTGCTTTCAATCTGGACGAATCTTCACGGTGGGGTTCTCGCGGGGCTCGGGATCATGATGGTTTGGGGTGGCGTCCGGGTTGTCCGGCGAAACTCCGGGGCAGCCCGCCTGCAGTGTGTCGGCATCACGATCGCAGGGTCCTTGAGCCTCCTGCTGAATCCTTATGGCGTCACCCTACCGCTTTTTTTGGCGCGAACCGCCACCGTTCCTCGGCCCGAGATCCTCGAATGGATGCCGCTGGGGCTTGCTTCGTTTCCGGGGCTGATCTATCTGGTCCTCGTCGCGCTTGGGGTGACCGGATTGGCCGGAAGCCGTCGACTCCGTGAACCCGACGCGCCGGCGATTCTCGGGCTCACGGCCATTCTTCCCATGATCTCCGGAAGACATTTCCCGCTCTTCGCTCTGGCGTTGCTTGTCTTGAATACGGAATACCTCTGCGACGCCTGGGATCGCTGGGATCTTCCTCGATTCGATCCCACACGGCGAAGGGCTTGGGTCAGTGCGGTTCTGGTCCTGGCGGGGACGGGATTCGCCGTGCTCTCGCTACCAAAGTTCGCTTGCATCCGTCTCGATCCCACGGCGTTCTCCTTCCCGGCGCGGGCCGTGGCGGTCTTGAAGCGGAGCGAGGTAAACGGCAATCTCGCCGTCCCGTTCGTTTGGGGCGAATTCGTCCTCTGGCACTTAGGCCCCGGCGTGAAAGTCTCGATCGACGGCCGACGCGAAACCGCCTACTCCGACCCGAGCTATCGTCAGTCGCTCGACTTCGAACGCGGCCGGCGGGAATGGGACGTCCTCTTGAAACCGCCCACGGACATTGTCCTGACGCCGACAACGGCTCCCACCGCTGCGCTGATGGAGAAATCGCCGGATTGGCGGATGGTTTACGCCGATGGGCTCAGCCGATTGTACGTTCGCGCAGGGTCACCTCTTGGCGAAGCGATCATGAACCAGCCGATGCCCGCCATCGCCGACGACGGCCGCGGGCTCTGCTTCCCGAGCCCGAGCCGACGGCAGCGACGTTGATCGGTTCTCAACCGGCACTACGGAGCCCCGCCCGGCGCCGGATTCCCCGGCATCGCGGAGAACGCTTTGCGGTAGCGTTCCAGACGAATCCGCCCCATCAGATCATCGGGGTTTAAACGGGCACCCTCGGCATACGCATTGAGCGCTTCGATAAATCGCCCTTCGAGTTCGAAAGACTGCCCGGCGAGTTTCTGCGTCGTCCCGGCGTACCAGCGTGCGAGCGTGTCGCGTTCCGCGGCGTCGGCGTTGACCAGATACGGATCAAGTGGCTCACGCGCGAGTCGAAGGGCCGCGAAGTTTTCGACCCAAGGCTGTTTCCGCCGCATGGTCCGGGGCGCAAGGAATTCGAGGAGCGGATGGTCATCAGTATTGAGCCGGCCTGAGCGTGAAAACGCCTTGACCGCACGGTCCCCGAGCAGGAAAAAGTCGAGAAGCTGGGTCGTCGAAACGATCCCCACCTCGGCCAGGTCGGCGGCGATCGCGGCCGCCGAGAGCCGGCGATCGAGTTCGGTCGGGTCGATCGCGAACGGAGTCATTGACGCAAGGATCAACGTGTTTTCATGCGGCTCGAAGTTCGCGTACCAGACCTGGACGTGAGGGAACACGGACTGAAGGCTCTTGAGAATCCCCTGGATGTCCGTCACGGAAAGCCCGTAAAGCGGGAGCCACGTCGAGAGAATTCCCCCCGGGCGGAGCCGCCTGGAACAGTGCTCAAAGTAGTCGCGGGCGTAGAGCGAGGCGTTTCCGCGGAAGCGCGGGTGGGTCGAATCGGAAAGGATCAGGTCGTACGACTGGTCGGTTACTGCCACGTGGCTTCGCGCATCGACGATCCTGACTTTCACTTTCGGGTCATTGAGGAGGACTTTATGGTTGACGTCGGCGAACCATTCCGTGGCGACCCCGGGGATATCGGAGTTCAACTCGGCCACCTCGATCGACTCGACCTCGGGGTGGAGGCTCACCGCGTAGCACGTCCCCCCCGAGCCGAAACCGATCTGGAGAACCGAGCGCGGCGACGGGTGCAGGCAGACGGGTAAATGAGCTTGGAGTTTCTGCGTGGCACGGAGTATGGCGTTAGTTCCGGCGACGTTGACGCCGTTGATCGAGATCACCCGGTCCCCGTTGGGGCGCTCGTGGACCGTCACCGCCGCGCCCGAACCTTCCACCAAGGCGAGAAGTTTACCCGGCTCCTGGCGGGCGTAGACGGTCGTGAGGAGAAGAAAACGGTTCAGCCCAAACGCCGCGCCGACCAGCAAAGCCCATCCGGCGATGGTGTAGGACTTTTTGAAGAGGCCGACTGATTGACCTCCGAGGACGATCGCGAGCCCTCCAATCCCCGCCTGAACGGCGGCAAGCAGTACGATCGCTTGCTGGGTCCCGAAGCGGGGGATCAGCCAGACCGTGGCGGTAATCGCGCCGGCGATCGCTCCCAGAGTGTTCCAGCCGTAGAGACGACCCGTGCTGGAAGCGACGGGACGCCCTCGACCGATGTAAAGTCGTGCCGCGAGCGCGAAACTCGCCCCCAGAAATGCCGCGGCCGGGGCGAAGACGAACAGGCTGATCGCCAGATGGAAAGGAATTCTCGCGCCCCAGAAGTCCATACCCTCCGAAAATGAGGCGAGACTGATCGGCCCGCGGATCGCGACCAGGAGCGGCAATGAAAGCATGGCCGTGACGGCGGCCAGAATCTGGGCTCTTCCGAGTCGTTTCCAATCGTCGGCGAAGCTCGGCTCCCCCCGAGTCCGTCCTGCGAGGCCGGCGCCGAGGGCGTGCCCACCGAGGAACGCCGTCAGCATCATGGTAAAGGCATACGTCGTATCGTCGGTGACGGTCGCGAGAAGTCCGCGGGTCCAGAGCACCTCGTACGCCAGACCGCAAAAGCCCGAGACCGTCGCGATCAGGAGCGCGGGATTTCCGCCGGGAGATGTCTCCGCGACCTGTTCCGTCTTGTCGTGTCGATCGCCGCGCGAAATCGTGGTCCGAGCACTCAGGACCAGCGCCAGAATGCCGATGGTGACGTCCAGGAAGGCGGCCAGCCAGTTCGTCTCGACGACTCCTAACCGGAGGATGAGGACGCAACCCGTCGCGAAGCAGCCCACGACGGCGCCTGCCGTGTTCGCCGCGTAGAGCGCTCCCGCGGTTCGGCCCGCACCCGAGCGTCCACCCGCCGCGAAACGCGTCAGAATCGGGAGTGTTCCACCCATCAGGAGGGTTGGAGGCGTGAGAGCCAGGATCGCGGCGACGACCCTGACGGATAGGCTCACCCCGGGAGATTCCCCAAAAGAGCGAGCCGCGGCAGCCACCAGCCAGCCGATCCCCGCGAACAGGAAGGGGACGATGAGGGCGTAGAGCCCGATGGCCACTTCGAGCATGCCGTAAAGCCGAAGCGGACGATCCGAACGGCCGGCCCGGCGACCCCAAAGGACGCTTCCAAGACCGAGACCTCCCATGAATGCGACGAGGACCGTCAGGACCGACCAGGTCGTCGCGCCGAGAAGCGGAACGAGCATCCGCGACCAAACCACCTCCAGCATCAAACCCGTCGCCCCAGAGATGGAAAACAAGAGCAGAACCACGCCGGGCGACACCGTGGGGTCGGACTGCGTGGTGACCTGATGGGGAGACGAAGCAGTGGTCGAGGCCATCGGGCGACTCGGAGGTGAGAGATATCGGTGTGTTGCCCAAGGGAGAACGAGATCGGCGACGCTTGAGCGTCTTCTCGCGGACTCCGCGAAGCATTTCACCACGGCAATGGGCGGAGAGGGCGACAGGCTGAGTGTTCAAAACGTGACGATTGAGTTTAACGCGGGGCGACAGGATTTGAATCGGTGTCGAGACAAATTGTTTGCGTGCCCGGACCCCTTGTATGTCCGAAGGACCAAAGCTGAGTGTGTTGAAAGCCGGGGTTTTCCGCTGCCTGGCACCGTCAAGAACCCCGGTTTTTCAACACAGTCGCTCACCCCTCCCTCTCCGCGCAAAACCGGGGAGCGGGCGATCGTCTGACGGTTTCTCGACCGCTCACTTCAACCCAAGTCGATGCCCACTTCGGTTGAGGCGGTACCAAGGTTTCGCAAGGGGGGAAAAAGGGCGCAACGCATTCGGGATGAACACATAGCCCGGTCAACACCAACTTTTCACCAGCCCGGGGCGAGCCTCCTGCCGAGCTTTTTCATCCCACACAGACTTATCACAGCTCGGCGGGATCCTCGCACTCCCGTTGAGAATCAGACCGCATTGGCAACCCCGAACGAGGTCTGCCCTGTGAACGAACAGAGCCTCGACGTCGAGTGACGTCGAGGCTCGGCTTCAGTCCTGGACGAACGCTGGAACCTCGGCTCAGCGGCTGAGGTTCCGGTTCTGGAGCAATTTTTCGAGCACCGACGGATCGAGTTTGACCGGCTTTTTCGGGGTGACTGCCTTCGCCTTGTCTTTCGAGGCCGCGGGAGGCGATTGCCCGGGGACCGCCGGGAGGTCCGGAAGGGCGTCGCCCGGCATGGGGACGGGCGAGGGATCAGGTTTCCCTAGGGCTCCCTTGGGCAAAGGCCCGGAGACTCCCGCCGGCGGCTTGAGCTTGGGCTGTTGGCCACCCAACATATTCGTGACCGGGAATTCGCCCTGCGATGGGGCGGAATCCTCCGTGACCATGCCTTGACCTTCGACAAATCGGGCCGGCGGCACGTCAGTCGGGGAAATGTAGTGTTTGGTCTGCTTGAAGTCGACGTACGGCTTGGGCATCCCGTCACTTTGCGCGGCGTCGGACGCTCCGCTCCGGTCCGAAGCGAAACCCGCTCCCCCATTCGCCGATTCTCGTGCCGGACCGAAACGGGTTTGCACGACGCCGTCGGTTGATGGCTTCGTGGTCCGCAGACTGTTCACCCACTTCGAGATGATCTGGAATCTCGGGTCGTTGGAACCCCGGAAAATCGGCTTGGGATTCAGGCCTTTGCCGTGGGGCAACAGGGTGCTCGAAAGGAGCACGCTCTGCGCCGGGTTTTCCGAGTTGATCAGTTTGAGCGTGGCGTCCAGATTGGCGCGGATGACGTCTGCGGTCATGTCGCGCTTTCGCTTCACCTGGATGAGCTGGAAGTTACCTTCGTACTTCTCGTTATGGCACTTGGCGCACGATTCCAGGAGGACACCGTGGACGATCATCGTGAAGGTCTGCGCCCGTCGCACGGCGATCGCCTGGGGAAGGTCGAAGATCACCGGTAGGCCGACTCCGCCGAACTGCTTGGCGGCCATTCGAAGCACATTCGCATCGATTTCCGCGGGACGGTGTTCGGAGCCTGGCTGAGGCATCTCAGCGCGGGTTTGCACCAGGCCGGGGTCGACGCGGGGTCGTGCCGCGGCTCGGACTTCGGAGGCGTCGATCGACGCGAGCATGAGTTTGGCGTCGTTCGACCCCGGGCTCACCCCGAGTACGACCTTCAACTCGGCCCGCGCCTCGGCGGTCAGATTCTGGCCGAGACACCAGCGCGCAAGCTTCATGTGCTCGTCAGGGTCGTTGACGGGGATCTGCGAGAGCTTGTATTTGTAGACGTCGATGACCGAACTGAACACGTCCTCGACCTGGCTCTTGTGGAACGGGATCTCGCCGCCGTTCTGGGAGATTATGTATTTCTCTCCGTCCTTAACGACCGTCCCCTGGAGAAGACGTCCGTTGGTTAACAGGAGCACCGAGGGCGTCGCGGGGGACGCCGGCGCTGCGACATGGCCGGACGGCGGAACCGGGTCTCCCGAGTAAGCGGCGCGCGTCGCCGCGTAACCGAAAAGTCCCAGCGCGGTCAGGCCGACGGTGAGAATGGTGTTTTTGGTTGACATGATGGCGGGACCGTAATCCGATCCCTAAAATCCGTCAAGACGAGCCGACGATTTTCCTAAAACCTTTCGCCGCACTCGGTTCTCCGTCCCCGGAACTTGAATCTCATGGAACCAAATCCTCGAATTTCCCTGCTCGATTCCTACCTCGGCCAGACGGTTGTCGTCGATTTCCGGTCGACCTATGTCTGCCTGGGGCAGCTCGCCACCTTCGACGTCGACTTTCTAGAAATGCACGACGCCGACCTCCACGACTTCCGCGACGGGAAGGCGACACGCGAAGTCTACGTGTACGATTCCGTCCACCTGGGAATCCGTCGAAACCGCGCAAAAGTACTCGTGCGCCGTGATGAGGTGGTCGCGATCGCCCTCCTGCGCGACGTTCTCGGGTCATAAAACGACACCGACACCGCGATTTATGTTCTCGGCACGTCCATTGCCGGGTTTTCCCGGATATTGGACCGAACTCCGCGAATACCGTAACGTAAAAGAGAAGGCTGCGCGGGACGTCCCGCATATTCTCGCGGGTTTCGGTGGTTGGAACGCTGTCCGGCTCCTTTGTTGAAGAACGCGACCGTCGTCCATGATCGGAAAGGTCATTACACACATGCGGACAACACGTTGGATCTTTGCCCTCGCACTGGCGATGATCGCGGCCGTCGGCTCTGCCTCGGCGTCGTCGGTCAAAGACGGGGCCGGGCTTTTCGGGGCCGACGCCGTCCGACAAGCCACTGTGGAGCTGAATCGGATCGAAACGGAAAACGCGATCGCCACGACTGTCGAGACCGTCGCATCGCTCGACGGAGCGACCGTCGGCCAGAAAACCCGGGAACACGCCGAGCGTTCGGGCAACGAAGGCCTCTACATTCTGATTGCCAAGAATGAAGGCAAAATCGACGTCATCAGTTCCATCGCTTATCGCGACTCGATGAGCGGCGCGCGTCTCCGAGCGATCGAAGGCGCGTTCATTGCCGGGCTCAAGCATCGCGATTTTGACGGAGCTTTACTCGGGGGCGTGAAAGAAGTCGACTCGGAGGTTTCGGCCGCTCGTTCGGAACTTGGCACACTGCGACAGGGGGCCGCGGCCGGACGAGTGGGTCATAACGGACGCGTGGTCGCGAATCGGAACGGGTCGCGCGGCATTTCATCGTTACTGGGAATCGGCCTGCTAGTCATCGGCGTGCTCTTCGTCGTTCGAATCCTCGGCTCGCTCTTCCGCGGCGGAGGCGTGCAAGGGGCCTACGGTCCGGGCCGAATGGGTGCCCCCGGTTCCGGAGGCTACGGCGGGGGGGGCGGCGGATTCATGTCGAGCATGTTCGGCGGGATCGGCGGCGCCCTCGCGGGTAACTGGCTCTACGACCAGTTCTCGGGACGTCATTCCGGCGGCAATCACACCGATAGCTCGTCGTACGGAGATGCCGAGGCCGGAAATGCCGGTAACGACTGGTCCGGCGGTGCCGACGCCGGAGGAGCGGACTGGGGCGGTGGCGGAGGTGATTCCGGCGGCGGCGACTGGGGCGGTGGCGGCGGTGGTGGCGACTGGGGCGGAGGCGGAGACGGCGGTAGCTGGTAACCGCTCCGTGAAGGAGCGATCAAAACCGCCTGAGGCACCAAAACCGCCGGTCGCCTCGGGCGTTTTCGTGACATCCCGGGCACTCACTTCAGGTTTTTGATCTTCACGTTCTTGTACCAACAATCCTGCCCGTGATCCTGAAACCCGAGATACCCACCGCGGATCATCGATTTCATGGCCACGTTCGCGAATTTATGCTTGGAACCATCCGGACGGGTGCCTGGTTTGTCCCAGGCGTCGAGATCGATCTTCGAAACCGTTTCGCCGTTCAACATGACATCGATCTGAGGCCCCCTGGCCGTGATCGTCATATGGTTCCATTCCCCGAGCGGCTTCTGAGCGTTCACACGCGGCTCGACCAGGTCGTAAAGCGCGCCCGAGTCATGAAAGCCGCGCCCTTTGGTGTCGTCGATCGCGACTTCCATTCCCGACATGACCGGGTCCTTGAGGTCACCGACGCGGATAAACACGCCCGAGTTGCAGCCTTTCGATAATTTGTAGTCAAAGTCGACGATGAAGTCCTCGTGCTTCTGTTCATGCACAACGATGTAACCTCCTGACTTGTGTGGGTTTAGGCCGTCCTCCTGGACATTGGCTTTCGGAAGAGGTTTGTCGGCGGCGATGAGCCAGCCATCGGCCGACTTGCCGTCGAAGATGGTCTTGAATCCGTCGTCCTCGCCGAGTCCCGGGGAGGCCAGAGCCAGTCCCAGGATCAAGCATGTCGCTTTCAATCGCACGTCCGTCCCCCTTTGCAATCGTGATCAAGAACAGATCCGGCGCCGCCGGGCAGGTAAACATTCGAAGGCTCAGACTACCACAGTTTCTCATCCGGTTCACCAGTCGCCCTGCGTCACCTCTTTCGCCCGCCAAGGCGTTCACTTAACCTTCGACGAATGTCGAGGAGACAACGATGCCGGAACACACGATCCAACTCGAAAGCCCCGAACCGCGATGGATCGCCATCGTGAAGCGTACCGCCACCCAAAACGAGCTTTCTCGGGTCGTTCCGGAGGGGTGTGGCGAGGTCTGGAACTTCATCCGGGCCACCAACCTGCCGCACACCGGTCTCAACCTCGCGCTTTACAGAAACGGCAATATCGACCTGGACTGCGGAGTGATCGTCACGGGGTCATTCAGTCCTTCAGATGACGTTGAGTGCTCAACAACTCCCACAGGAAAAACGGCCAGAACCGAGCATTACGGCCCCTATCACCGGCTCGGAGAAGCCCACAAGGCAATCACCGAGTGGTGCAAGAAGCACAATTACCCGCTCACCGGGCTAAACTGGGAAATCTACGACCACTGGACCGACGACCCAGCGATGTTACACACGACCGTCTACTATGAACTGGCGGCAGACATTTCCCAGACGACGAACTGACCCCACCGCGGGAATGGAGATATTGAGCCTCCCATGGAAATGTCCCGCAACGAGAAACTCAGAAAATCCCTCGCCGTCGACCAGATCGACGCGTATTTGATCTGCAACGCGACGAACGTCCGCTACTGCACAGGATTCACCGGCGAAGACTCGGTATTGCTTTTGAGCGAGAAGCGTGCCGTTCTGATCTCCGACGGGCGCTTCGGCACACAGATCGAACAAGAATGTCCGGGCCTCGAAGCACACATACGTCCCGTAACCCAGTTAATGCCGGACGCGATCACGGAGGTCGCGAAGGGACTCGAGATCCGAAGCCTTGGTTTCGAATCAACCGCGCTGACCGTCGCTGAATTCGACACACTCCGGGGATTACTGCCGAGCATCGACCTCAAAGGCGTGAGCGGCCGCGTCGAGGCGCTACGTGCGATAAAAGACCAAGACGAAGTCGCCGCGATCCGCGAGGCAATCGGCTACGCGGAACGTGCCTTTATCATGCTCCGTAATGGTTTACGACTCGGAGAAACTGAAAAGGACGTTGCCGACGACCTGGAGACGTATCTGAGACGTTGCGGTGCGAGCGCAGCGAGTTTTCCTCCGATCGTGGCAGTAGGAACCCGGTCCGCACTTCCGCACGCGAGGCCCACCGCCGACGTCCGGATCGGCGATTCCGACTTCGTCCTCATCGATTGGGGTGCCACTGGCAGACCTTACAAAAGTGACTTGACGAGGGTTCTGGTCACCGGTAAGGTCACTCAAAAGTTTGAGAGTATCTACCGAACCGTGCTTGACGCTCAGGAGCGCGGAATCGCGGCCATCCGTCCCGGGGTCGTGGCAAGTGCAGTCGATGCCGTGGCCCGCTCCGTCATTGAGGACGCCGGCTTCGGCCGTTTTTTTTCGCACGGACTCGGCCACGGCTTGGGGATGGACATCCACGAGGAACCCCGCCTTCGTAAAATCTCCGACACGAAACTCGAGCCCGGCATGGTCATTACGGTGGAACCCGGGATTTATTTGCCGGACTGGGGGGGCGTGCGGATCGAGGACGATGTGCTCGTAACCCCCGACGGCTGCGAAATTTTGAGCCACCTCCCGAAGTCGCTCGATTCCGTCTGTGTCCCTTGACGCCGAAAGTAACGCGACCCTAAAACGTTGACGGCCTGTGCCTTAGCGTGTGCGCCGCGGATCGATAAACCCGCCCGACGGAATGCGTCGGGCCTTGAAGTCTTGCGGAGTGTTGGAATGCCGGAGAATCCGACGGAACCCTTCGACGTCCGAACCATCCACCAGTTGGTCCGGATGATGAAGCGGTACGACCTGACGGCCATCGACCTTCTCGAAGGCGAGAAAAAAATCCGGCTCCGACGCCGAGGTCCCGAAGCGGCGATCCAGTACCACTCGGCTCCGGTCGCCATGCCGGTTCCGATCCCCGCCGCCGTGGCGGCTCCGGCAGCAACCGTCACGCCGGTGGCCCCCGCGCCTTCGACGGACCTGGTCATCGAGAGCCCAATGGTCGGTACTTACTATGCCTCTTCCTCCCCCGACGCGTCCCCTTATGTGTCCGTCGGATCTTCCATTCGCGTCGATTCCACCGTCTGCGTGATCGAAGCCATGAAAGTCTTCACCGACATTCCCGCGGGCGTCGCGGGAACCGTCACCGAGGTTCTGGTCAAGAGCGGCCAGCCCGTCGAGTTCGGCCAGCCTCTCTTCCGGGTCCGGCCCTCCTGAACTGAGCCGATCTTGAGAGACGCCGCGACATCAAGGTACTTCCGCCACCGCCGCGCCGGACGTCTTTGAGACCCCATCGCTCGCCCCACCCGACACGTCAAAGGCGATATTTGGCTATGTTCCAGCGAATCCTGGTGGCAAACCGCGGTGAGATCGCCCTTCGGGTGATTCGGGCCTGCAAAGAGCTCGGCGTCGAGGTCGTCGCAGTCTACTCACAAGCCGACCGAGGCGCTCCGTACCTCGCGCTCGCCGACCGCGCGATCTGCATCGGCAAAGCCGCCAGCGCAGACAGTTATCTGAACATCCCCCGGATCATCGCCGCCGCTGAAGTCGCCGACGTCCAGGCGATCCACCCGGGCTACGGCTTTCTCAGCGAGAACCCGCACTTCGCCGAAATCTGCCGCAGTTGCAACTTCGAATTCATCGGTCCCCCCCACGACGCCATCCGCAAGATGGGCCTCAAAACCGAAGCGAAAGCCGTCGCCGCCGCCGCCAAGGTCTCCTGCGTCCCCGGTTCCAGCGGCCCGATCGGCGAGACCCCCGAGGCCCTCCGCGTCGCACGCTCGATCGGCTTCCCGGTCCTGATCAAAGCCGCCGCCGGTGGCGGCGGAAAAGGGATGCGCGTTGTCCGCGACGAGGCCACCTTCGCCTCGGCGCTTCAGAGCGCCCGCAACGAGGCCGAGGCCGCGTTCAAAAACCCGAGTGTCTATCTCGAAAAGTTCATCGACCGACCCCGACATGTGGAAGTTCAGATTCTGGCCGACTCCCACGGCAACGTCGTCCACTGCTGGGATCGCGATTGCTCCCTCCAGCGGCGGCACCAGAAACTCGTCGAGGAATCCCCTGCGGCCACGGTCCCTCTCGACGTCCGGAACCAACTCGGCGAGGCCGCCGTCCGCCTCGCCAAGGCCGTGGGCTACGTAAACGCGGGCACATGCGAATTCCTCGTCGATGCCGACAACAAGTTCTATTTCATCGAGGTCAACGCCCGAATCCAGGTCGAACATCCTGTCACCGAGATGGTCACCGGCATCGACCTCGTCAAACAACAGATCCGGATCGCCTCGGGAGAAAAACTCCCCTTCGAGCAGAAGGAGATCCGCACCCGCGGGCATGCGATCGAGGTCCGGATCAACTCCGAAGACCCCGACAACGACTTCCGACCCTCTCCCGGCAAAATCACCGGACTGAAAATCCCCGGAGGCCCCGGGGTCCGGTGGGACTCGCATATCCAGGTGGGATACTCCGTTCCGCCGCACTACGACTCGCTGGTAGGTAAGCTGATCGTCCACGGCAGCGACCGTGCGGAGGCCCTCGCCAAGATGCGCCGGTCGCTCGACGAGCTCGCGATCGAAGGGATCAGCACGACGATCTCTTTGCATCGAAGGATCTTCAGGAACCGCGACTTCATCGAAGGTCGCGTCGACACCACCTGGGTCGAACGCGTCCTGATGCAAGAGACCAATCGTGGCTGAAATCCACGACGATGAACGTGCTGAATCAGGCAAGTCTCAGAAATCACGAGAAAAATCTCGGTAACCTCTTGAACTCTTTCGGAAGCACGTTAGTATAACCCCTGTCGCCAGTGAAAAAGACATGGGTCGCGACGAACACGGCCGGAGTGATCAG
>JAYUFP010000264.1:0-6588 GCA_043738665.1 Isosphaeraceae bacterium | reverse complement strand
GCTCGGCGGGAGCCTCGCCCTCCCCTTTCGGATTGGACGCGGGGATCAAGTCAACGAATCTTCAATTCATAGGGGGCCAGCAAGACGGCGGGCTCGGTGGAGAGCAACCGCGTTAATCGAGAGAAACGCGCCAGCGGACCCCGGAGCGCCTCAGGCAACGCCGTCGCGGGGTTCAGACCCAACATTGAAAGTGCCGTCGAGGTCTCCCGGTCGCGCTCCTCGACCGGCGAAAGCAGCGTTTCGAGCAAGCTCTGCGGTCTCGGTAAGACGAGCAATTCAAGTTTCTCATTCCCGCTGATCCCGGCAAGGTGCTTGGCCTCGGTGGTCGCATCTTCTAGGGTTCCCACCTCGTCGACGAGCCCCTCGGCCTTCGCCTGGCGTCCCGTGTAGACTCGCCCACCCGCCTTCTTCTCGAGCTGGGCAAATTCCATCTTACGGCCCTTCGCGGCCTTTCCGACGAATTGCTTGTAGACCTCTTCCGAGAGCCGCCGCATCGCCTTGCGTTCCGTGTCGGTCCAGGAGGCGACCGTCGATTCGAACACGCCATTCTTGCCGACCGTTACCGTGTCGGTCGTCACCCCCACTTTTTCGAGCATCTTGCCGATCGCGAGCTTGACGCTGATGACGCCGATCGAGCCGGTGAGTGTTCCGGGCTCGGCGTAAACTTTGTCGCAGCCCATGCTGATGTAGTAGCCGCCCGACGCCGCGACGTCCGACATGCTGGCGACGATCGGCTTCTCCAGCCTCGAAATCTCGCGCCAGATCAGGTCGGATGCGACGGCGCTTCCACCCGGCGAATCGACCCGGAGCACGATTCTCTTGACCGTCTTGTCTTTTGACACCTTCCGCAGATTCTTGATCACCGTGTCGGACCCAAGAACCTCCGCTCCCAGGACCGAGGCCTCAGAGGATTTCCCTGTCTGAATCATCCCGGTCGCATAGATTAACGCGATCTTGGGGGCCTTTGACTCGGGGGCCTTCGCCCATTCCCCCGAAAGGGCCTGCATCATCTTCATGAAGCCGGCGAGCCCCGATGCCTCCGGGCCGGCCTTGGATTTTTTGCCGTACTTGGTTTCGACCTTATAGTCGGTGAGTCTTAATCCCTGAGCAAGTTCGGCCGACACCTGATCCTCGTACGCCACCCGATTGATGAGGCCGACTTTGCGGGCACCGTGCGGGGTATAAGGGCCGTCTTCGATCAACGTCTTCGCGTCGGCGACAGTGATCCCCTGCCGACTAGCGATCGCCTCGGCCATCATCGTGTAATTGTCGTTCAAAACCGCAGTCAGCTCTTCGCGAAACCGGCCACTCATCGCGGTTCGCGAATAAGGTTCGCCCGCCCCCTTGAATTCACCCACCTGGACGGTCTCGGCCGTGACGCCGACCTTGTCGAACATCGCCTTGTAAAACGTCACTTCGGCGGCCAGGCCCTTGATCATCAGGCAGCCGCTTTCCGGCATGACGACCTCATCGGCAGCGGCCGCGACGAGGTACTCCGCGTTGCCCGACTTCTCGAGCACGGCAACCGCTTTCTTTCCCGACGAACGGAACGCCGCCAGACCGCGCCTCAGTTCGTGGACCTTTCCCAGGCCGATCGAGAGGCCCTTGACGCGGATAACCAGACCTTTGACGTCGTTGTCATCACGCGCTTTACTAAGCGTGTCCAGGATCGCCCGCAGACTGTCGGAAACGGGTTCTCCGTCGAGCGCAAGGGCTGAAGGTTCTTCAGAGATGTCGTCCTTAAAGGTGACCTCGACGATCAACGGCGAGGTTGGCCTTTTCGACAAAGGTTCAGCGGGTGCGCCGATGCTCATCCTTGGGAAGAATAGCGATGCGAGCACGACGGTTGCCAGGGTCCGGTTCATCGGCAAGATCCTCTTCATCGATGGGCGATCGCCACCGATCCAGTATGAATTCGACCCCCTGCGCGAGTGTAGTCGCCCCCGTCTCGGCCTGTCAACCGCCGCGACGCGGGTGCCACGGTCTCGTGTGGGTGGTACAATCTGGGAGTCCAGTGTTTACGACCGAACTCGACCGAATGGATCGCGCTGCGTCACGCCCATGCCCGAGCCCGTGCCCGTCGATTACAAATCCGCCGGAGTCGACCTCGACACTTACGAGGAAACGATGGCGCAGCTCCCGCCCCTCTTGCGGCGGACCTACACCCCGCGCGTCATTGACTGGCCGCGCGGATTCGCGGGGCTCTTCCGGCTCGACGACCACATCGGCCTGCTTTCAAGGCGCTATCGTGACCCGGTGCTGGTCGCCTCAACCGACGGAGTAGGCACAAAGCTGAAGCTCGCGTTCGCGACGGGCAGGCACGCGACGGTCGGCATCGACTTGGTCGCAATGTCTGTGAACGACTGCCTTTGCGCCGGCGCGGAGCCGCTCTTGTTCCTCGACTACGTGGCGATGAGCTGCGACGACCCGAAACTGACCCGGGACGTCGTAAAGGGGGTCAGCGATGGCTGCGTCGAGGCCGAGTGCGCGTTGCTCGGCGGAGAGACGGCGATCCTTCCCGACTTTTACAAAGGCGGTGAATACGACCTCGCCGGGTTCTGCCTGGGAGTCGTTGAGCGAAAGCACATCCTTGACGGCAAGGAAATCCGTCGGGGCGACAAGGTCATCGGGATTGCGTCCTCGGGCTTACATTCAAACGGATACAGCCTGGCTCGCAAGATCGCGTTCGACCACGCCGGTTTGGCTCCTGACACTTTCGTGGCCGAGCTCGGCCGCACGGTGGCCGACGAATTCCTCGAGCCGACAAGGATTTACGTGAGGGCTGTGAAAACCGTCTATCGTCATTACCGGGTCAAACGAACGGTCCACGGCATCGCCCACATCACGGGAGGCGGCCTAATCGACAATCCGCCTCGAATCCTCCCCGATGGTCTTGCGATCCGTTTGAATCGCGACTCCTGGGAGATACCGAAAGTCTTTACCTGGTTACAAAAGCTTGGAAGCGTCGGAGACGAGGAGATGTTCCGCGTTTTCAACATGGGGATCGGCCTCGTGCTCATCGTCGCCGATTACTACGCCGAGGCAATGACCCGCTACCTCCGCAGCGAATTGAACATCGCGTCCTGGGAAATCGGCGAGGTGATCGCTGGGGATCGGAACGTTGTCTGGGGATGACGGATCGGTCGTATTCCATCATCGGAAAGATCCGACGACGGGTCCATTTCTTCGACTCACTGCTTGCACGCTTGCTCTTTGGAGGAATCGGAGCTAGCATCGGACAATTGTGGGGTTTGCGGACGAATTCTTGCGGAGTTTCGGACGGGTTAGGAGTTTTCCTCGTCAGCTACGTATAATGCCTGGATATCTCGCAGGCTCAGCACATCCGTTGAGGAGCACGCCCCATGGCTCTGGGAACCCAGCCGGTCGGCAAACTGCTCGATTACGAACAGTACATCGAACACCAGCTCAAACGCACCCGAGCTCGGATCAAGTTCACCGACATCATCACGGCAGGCTTGATCCTGGCGACCGCCGCGATCGGCGTCGTGTTCCTGGAGGTTCTGCTTGACCATGCCATCGGCCTGCCGTTGCCCGTCCGACGCGTGATTCTCTGGGGTGGACTGCTCGGCGCGACGGTGTTCTCGGTCTTGCGGATGGTCATTCCGCTGGTCAGCAAGGTCAACGGCGTCTATGCCGCGAAAACCATCGAAGAAGCCTACCCCGGATTCAAGAACAGCCTGATCAATTACCTCCACCTGGTCCGTAAGCGCGACGAACACTCCAAGGCGTTCATGGCCGCCGTTGAGGCCAAGGCGGTCAAGGACTTGACCGACGTCGAGGTCGATTCAGTCGTCAATCAGCGCCGGTTGACGCAGGTCTGTTACGGGCTCTCCGCCGTCGTGATCATGGTCTGCCTCTACTCGTGGATGACTCCCAAGAGCCTGTACGACTCGGCCCGCCGCGTCCTGCTGGCCGACGTCGTTCGGCCTACGAACACCACGCTCACGAACATCAAGCCGGGCGATTACGCCGAGCTTTCCAAGGTCGTGGCCGGAACAAACGTTCCGTTCTCAGTCGAGATCAAGGGAACCCGTCCCGCGAAGGTCTTACTGCATTACAGCGTCGATGGCGGCAAGTACTACTCGAAAGCCGAGTTTGCCCCGGGAACGAACCTTTACGACCCCTGGCAGACCGTCCTTCGCGACGTCCGCCAGACCATGGATTACTACCTGACCGGCGGGGACGGTGAGTCGCTCAAGTATCACCTTGAAGTCCTCCCGGCGCCGATGGTGACGTCGGTCGCTGTGGACTACGACTACCCGTCCTATACGCACATTCCGCCGCGAAAGGGAGTTGAAGGGGGCTCGATCGAGGCCGTCGAGGGGACGTTTGTCACGATCAACGCCCGCACGAACGAACCCGCGGTCTCGGGCTACATCGATTTCAACACAGGCAAACCCGAAGACAATCCGAAGATGGACGTCACCTCGAAGGACCCCCACGAGCTGACCGGCCGGCTCAACATTACGCAGACGCGGAAGTACACGATCAAGTTCAAGACCACCGGCGGCCAGCTCAACCCTGACCCGGTCGTTTACGACATCACAGCGACCCCCGACAGGGCCCCGACCGACGTCCTGTTCGTCACGCCGGACAAGTCCGAGATCAACGTCCCGGCGAACGTGAAGGTTCCGTTCGTCGTGACGGCCGCCGACGACTTCGGCGTCAAGGACGTCTTGCTCACCGTCCGCGAAGGCAGGGAGACCCTCTGGTCGGTCAACCTGATGGACAAGCAGAACCCGACCGCGCGGTTCCGGGGCGACTACACGATCGACCTCGCTGAAAAGAACGTCAAGCCCGGATCACAGCTCGAATACTGGCTGACTGTCCGCGACACCCGCGAGCCTTTCCCGAACCGGACGGAGACGTCGCACCAGATCATCAAGGTGGGTGAAGCCGTCTCGGCCGAGGACAAGAAGGCAATCGATGAGCGGACGCGGAAGGCGAAGGACGAGGTGATGAACCTCGTGCCGAACGAACCCGAGGACGGGAAGGATTCCGGCGATACCGAGCCGCCTCCCGGGCCTAACAAAACGAACAGCGGCGACGAAGACGAGAAGGTGAAGCGCAACGGGACGCCAAGCGAGGACATCAAGACTCCATCCGACAACACGGTCGACCCGGCCGCCTACAACGACTCGGCTCGGAACGAAGCGCCCAAGCAGACGCCCGAAGAACTCGCCAAGTTCGAGCGAATGGAAAAGGCACTTCAGCGCGCCAATCCGCAGACCGCGCAAAACAATCCCCAGGCGACCCCGCCTCAAGCCGGCAACCAGACCGGGGGGCAAAACGCGGGCAACTCCGGCGGGGAGGCAAACCGAAACCATCCTCAAACGCAAGGCGGCGGCAACCCGGCGGATTCGCAGCCCGGGTCGACCAGGGGAAGTAACCCGCCCCGGGTCATGGACCCGCAAACTTCGCCGAGTCAGGGCGCGAATTCCCAGCAAACCCCTGGAACGCAGAACGGCGGCGACAACGTGTCGCGAGCCCAGCGTTCGCCGTCTTCCAACGGAAATTCGACTCCAAACACGAATTCCCAGGGCACCCCGCCGCAAAACAACCCGCCGACCGCGGGCCAGCCGAACGGCAACCAAGAGCGTTCGACCGCGCCCCAGACCGGTCCGGGGAATGCCGCAAATCCCGCCGCTCCTAACAATGGGACGGGTGCTCAAAAGCCCGGAGAGAATCCTTCGATACCGGGAACGCAGCCCACCTCGACGAATCCGACCCCATCGACAAATCCTCCCAGTAACTCCGCAGGCACCCCGGGAGAACGAAAGGCGGGTGATTCGAACTCGGCCCAAAGCAAACCCCAGGACGGCAACCAAAAATCGCCGCAAGACGGTCAGCGGAACAAGCCTAAAACCGGGCAACAAGCCGGACAGCAAGGCATGTCCAAGCCCGGCGATCCAAATCCGCAACAGCAAGCCGGCCAGCAAGGCACTTCAAAGCCAGGTGACCAGAACTTACCGCAGCAAGCCGGCCAACAGCCCGGTCAACAAGGCACTTCAAAGCCAGGTGACCAGAACTCACCTCAGCAAGCCGGACAAGAGCCCGGTCAACAAGGCACGCCAAAGCCCGAGGACCAGAACGCCCCACAGCAGGCCGGTCAACAAGGCATGCCAAAGCCCGGTGACCAGAATCCGCAGAAACTAGCCGGTCAACAAGGCACTCCCAAGCCGGGCGACCAGAACGCCGAAAAGAAGGCCGGTCAACAGCCCGGTCAGCAAACCACGCCAAAGCCAGGTGACCGGAACGCCCAACAGCAGGCTGCTCAGCAAGGCGCACCCAAGCCCGGTGACCGGAACTCTCAGCAGCAAGCCGGTCAACAGCCCGGCCAGCAAGGAATGCCCCAGCCTGGGGAGCAGAACCCACAACAGCAAGCCGGACAACAAGGCACTCCCAAGCCCGCTGACCAGAACGCCGAAAAGAAGGCCGGTCAACAAGGCGCGCCAAAGCCCGATGATCAGAACCCGCAACAGCAGGCCGTGCAGCAAGGCGCGCCAAAGCCCGCTGACCAGAACGCCGAAAAGAAGGCCGGTCAACAAGGCGCGCCAAAGCCCGATG
>JAYUFP010000263.1:0-6593 GCA_043738665.1 Isosphaeraceae bacterium | reverse complement strand
CGATGGCCCCGACGATCGCCGCGGGGGATCGCGTCGGAGTGCAGTCGAGGTCAAACCCTCGGCCGAATCGCGGTGAAATCTGGGTCTTCAACCTGCCGGCCGCTCCGACCCAACCGACCGTGACCCTGGTGAAGCGAGTGATCGGGCTTCCCGGCGAGAAGGTGGAAGTCGCCAACGGTGCGGTTCGGATCGACGGACGGATTCTCGAAGAGCCATACATTACCGGCCTGATCCGCTATACAATGCCGCCTATCGATCTGGGATCTAACGAGTACTTCATGCTCGGCGACAGCCGGAATACGAGCCAGGACAGCCATATCTGGGGACCGCTGCCCCGGAGCCACTTCATCGGACCGGTGACGGTGCGGGTTTGGCCGTTGAAGCGGGTCGGTGGGCTTTAGGCCGCCGCGGCTTTTCAATTCCAGTCGGGTCGGCGGGATCACCAAGGAGCGGACTTTGCCCAGCATCGACCCCGTTCCCATCCTCGGCGAAGGCGGGGCCATCGCGAGACGGCTCACGAGTTACGAGCCGAGGCCGGAACAACTCCGGATGGCCCAGGCGGTCGCGCACGCCATCGACTTCAAACACCACCTGATGGTCGAGGCCGGAACCGGCGTCGGCAAGAGTTTCGCATACCTCGTCCCGGCGATCCTGGCGGCTGCCGAGTCGGGGAAGAAAGTCGTCGTTTCGACCCACACGATCAGCCTTCAGGAACAACTTCTCGAAAAGGACATTCCGTTCCTCCGCGCCGTGATGCCTCAAGAGTTCACCGCGGTTCTCGTCAAGGGGCGCTCGAATTATATCAGCCTCAGACGTCTCGAATCCGCCATTGTCCGCTCCGACGCGACCTTTCAGAAAATCGACGAGATCGATCAACTGAGCGATATCCGTCTCTGGTCCCGGAAGACGACCGACGGCAGTCGTTCCGACCTCGATTTCAAGCCGTTGAGCACCGTCTGGGACGCGGTCGGCAGTGAAAACGGCAACTGCCTGGGCCGAAAATGCTCAACTTATAACAGTTGCTTCTACTTTAAAGCCCGGCGGAGGATGAAGACGGCCAACATCCTCGTCGTGAACCACGCCCTCTTCGTTTCCGACCTCGCCCTTCGCGCCGCGGGGGCGAGTCTTTTGCCAGAGTATGACGTCGCGATCTTCGACGAGGCGCACACGCTCGAAGCCGTCGCCGGGGAGCATCTCGGGCTCAGGGTTACCAGCGGACAGGTCGAATTCGCGCTCAATCGGCTGTTCAACGACCGGTCGCAGAAAGGTCTGCTCCACTTCCACAAGCTCGACGAGGCCATGAGGCAAACCCAGCGCGTCCGGTTCGCCGCGCGGGACTTCTTCCAGGACGCCATCGACTGGCGGCATCAGCGGGGTGCGTCGAACGGCCGGATGAAGACCCCGGTGGAATGGCCGGATACCACTGTCGAAGAAATCCGCAAGCTCGCCGGCACGGTCGGCGAAGGCGTCGGGCAGGTCAAGACCGAGGAACAGCAGATCGAGCTCGTGGCGGCGCAGGCCCGGCTACTCGTGATGGCGGCGACGCTTGAAACCTGGCAGCGGCAGTCGACGGCGGAGGGCGTTTACTGGATCGAAGTCGGCGAAGGGAGCCGCCCAAGAGTCACGCTCGCCTGTGCCCCGCTGGACGTCGGCCCCACGTTGCGTCGTGAACTCTTCGACCGGGTCAAGACGTGCATCTTGACCTCGGCGACGCTCTGCGTCGGTTCACCCCCGAAGTTCGACTTCATCAAGGAGCGGATCGGCCTCACCTCGTGCGAGTCGATCCAGCTCGGCAGCCCGTTCGACTATCCGAAACAGGTCACCATCCACCTGCCGAGGAATCTCCCCGACCCTTCGGCGCAGTCGGCCGAGTACGAACGCCAGGCGATCCGCGCGATCCCGTTTTATCTCGAAAAAACGAACGGTAAGGCCTTCGTTCTGTTCACGTCTTATCGGATGATGGAAGCTGCGGCGCGGGAGTTGACCCCATGGTTTTCGAGACGAAACATCGCCCTCTTCGCACAGAGTGACGGGATGCCGCGCTCGAAGATGGTCGACGCCTTCAAGTCGGACGTGAACAGCGTGATTTTCGGAGCGGAGAGCTTCTGGCAAGGGGTCGACGTCCCCGGCGAGGCCCTTTCCAACGTGATCATCGTCAAGCTCCCCTTCAGCGTGCCGAGCCACCCGTTGCTCGAAGCGAGGCTCGAAGACATCCGCAAGCGCGGCGGCAACCCGTTCGTCGAGTACCAGGTGCCCGAGGCCGTGATCAAGCTCAAACAAGGGTTTGGACGACTGATCCGCTCCCGCGCCGACAAGGGGATCGTGGCGATCCTCGACCCGAGGGTTTTGACGAAACCTTACGGACGCACCTTCTTGAACTCGTTGCCGGAATGCCCGAGAATCATCGACGACCTGGGAATCCGTTGAGCCGCCGCGAATCTGAATCAGGCATGGCGGATCGTGTATGAGCCTCACGGTTTTGAAGGTCGCAAATCCTTCGTACGGGAGTCGTCATCCACGAAAATGTTCCGACCTACGTCCACCTGACCACTAGGATCGTTCTCTTTCGTGGGTTAAGATGACCTTCCAATCTCATCAAACTCGTAACCTGGCTGCCCTTCCGGATTGAATCGCATATGCTCGCCAAGCGGATCATTCCGTGTCTCGACGTGAACAAGGGGCGCGTGGTGAAGGGGACGAATTTCGTCGACCTTCGCGACGCGGGAGACCCCGTCGAGGTGGCCGCTCGCTATGAGGAGGAAGGGGCTGATGAACTCGTCTTCCTCGACATCACGGCGAGTCACGAGGGTCGCGAAATTATCTGGGACGTCGTCCGACGTACCGCGGAAGTCTGTTTCATGCCCGTGACAGTCGGCGGAGGCATCCGAAACCTGGACGATATCCGGGCCTTGCTGAAGGCCGGCGCCGATAAGGTGTCAATCAACTCGGCCGCGGTTCGCGACCCCGAGTTCGTTCAGAAGGCGGCGCGCCGGTTCGGCCGACAGTGCATCGTCGTGAACATCGATCCGAAACGGGTCAGCCGTCATGGCCGGGAATTCTGGGAAGTGCAGATCAACGGGGGACGCGTGCCGACGGGACTCGAAGCCGTCGCTTGGGCCAGGGAGGTCGAACGCCTGGGCGCGGGGGAAATCGTCTTGACGAGCATGGACGCCGACGGGACGAAGAACGGCTACGACCTCGCGATGACCCGCGCGGTGGCCGAAGCCGTTGAAGTTCCCGTGGTCGCCTCCGGCGGAGCGGGAAATCCCGAACATTTACGGGCCGCGTTGACCGAGGGGAAAGCCAGTGCGGCGCTCGCCGCCAGTATCTTTCACTACCGAGAATTCACGATCGCCGCGACCAAGGAATACCTTGCCCGTCACGGCGTCCCCGTCCGGATTGCCGCCGCGGCCTGTTGACGACCCCGGCATGAAATAGGTCAAGCATCAACGCGGGGAGACGCCCCGCCGATCCGGACCCCCTTCGCCGAGAAACGAATGGTCGATCTCCGCTGACCTATGCCCGACCCTTAAAGTCTCGACGCTTTGCCCGTCGGCCGTTCTGAAACCGGATATTCCCGAACACGATTCGACGCCCCACGACCATCGGTCCGAAATCGCCGCAAGGAGCCCGACCCCATGTCGACCGTGACCGAACAAATCGCGGACGCCAGCCCGAGTGAGCCCGAAGCGAACAAGCTCTTCCGGATGGTGATGAAGCACAAAGGCTCGGACCTTCACTTGAAGGTCGGCCTCTCTCCCGCCATGCGTTTGGGAGGCGTGCTCAGGCAGATGCAACTGCCCATGCTCTCCGCCAACGACATGGAGCGGATCATGTTCCCGCTCCTCACCCCCCGGAACAAACAAATCCTCGAAGAGACGGGGGGAGTCGACTTCGCCCACATTATCTTCGACGGGGTGGCGGAGACCCGGTTCCGCGTCAACCTGTTCCGTCAACGAGGACGGTTGAGCCTCGTGGCCCGCCGCGTCAACACGTCGATCCCGAACTTCGAAGGCCTGGGACTGCCCCCCGTGATGGCGGAAATCACCCAGTACGACCAGGGGATCATCCTCCTGGCAGGGGTGACGGGGTCAGGCAAATCGACGACGATCGCGTCAATGCTTCAATATATCAACGAACGCGAACGTATGCACATCCTCACGGTTGAGGATCCGATCGAGTTCACGTTCGTCGATGACAAGTCGATCATTAACCAGCGTGAGGTCGGCATCGACGTCTTGGACTGGGACATTGCACTGAAGCACGCGGTGCGGCAGGATCCGGACATCATCCTGGTGGGCGAAATGCGCGACCACCACACCTTCAGCGCGGCCATGCACGCGGCCGAGACCGGTCACCTCGTCTTCGGAACGATCCACGCCTCGTCGGCCCCGTCGACGATCGGCCGTCTGCTCGACCTGTTCCCTCAGGAGATGCACTCCGCGCTGCGGCAATCGCTGGCGTTCAATCTCAAGGCCGTCGTCGCGCAGAAACTCTTGCCGACGACCAAGGAATGGCAGGCGAAAGGAATCCCCCGCGTTCCGACCGTGGAGATCATGAGGACCAACCCGACGGTCCGGAAACTCATTCTCAACTCCGAAGACACGAAACTCGGCGACGCGATCCGCATCGGCAAGGAAGAAGGGATGCAGGACTTCACGGAAAGCCTTCGAAGGTTGTGCGTCGAGGAAAAAATCGAGCGGGCAACGGCCTTCGAGGTCGCCCCCAGCGTCGAAATCTTGAAAATGGCACTCAAAGGGATTACGGTCGCCCAACCTGGTATTCTGTAAGACCCAAAAAGGTAACGACTCAACCCGAGTTCGCCGCCCGCGGCGGTGCCCTAGCGGAATCGTGAAGGCTTCCCGCGGCTCGTCCGGGTTCGTTGCGGCGATTCCAAGGGGTATCGACTCCGGGCAGGGTACGTTCACCCGCCCACTTCCGGGAAGAAAGGCCATCAATGATCCGTTCGCGCCTTGTCCTGGCGACGTTCGCCCTCGTTACCCTCGGCTTCGCCGTCGGGGCTGACGCCGCCGAGGTCACCGACCTCCTGCTCGCGCAGTCGGCGACCCTCCAGCGCGGGCCTGGCCTTTACCTGAATCTCTTCAAGTTCATCCCGGTCGTCCTCATCTACCTGCTGTGGACCTGGACGACCTACTGGGTCGACGACGACGCCAAGGACCTGAACAACCTCAAGTTCGAGATGTGGAACAGCGTCGTTTTCTTCACGGGGGTTCTTGGCCTCGCCCTGGTCTGGGCGATTCCGGTCTACCCGATCGGCGTCACGCTGCTCACTCTGCTCTACCTGGTCCCTCTGCTGACTTACATTTACGTCCGCAATCAGACGGTTCCCGACGACGCCAAGGTGCTCACGCCCTACCACATCGGTGAAGTCACCAACGATTTGCTGGCCAAAATCGGCGTCCGGCCGATCTTCAACCGCGGGGATTCCTCGGTCGACCGCTCCGGCCCGCCGATCGTGTTCGTCGGTAAAAGCCAAGGGGCCGTGAAAGAAGACCCCGGTCGGGTCCACCAGGCGGAGGAGTCGCGCTCCTACATGTCGGCCAAGGAGCTCGTCTACGACGCGGTCCTCCGACGCGCGACCGACATCCACCTGGAACCGACGTCCGAACAACTCTCGGTCCGTTACCGCATCGATGGCATCCTCCACGCCGCGGAACCGTTCGATCGCGGGACGGGCGACGCCGTGGTGAACGTCTTCAAAGTCCTCTCCGCCCTCGACATTTCCGAGAAACGGAAGCCGCAAGACGGTTCTTTCGGGGCCAAGCTCGAAGGGCGTGACCTCGATTTCCGCGTCGCGACATCCGGTTCCAAAGGCGGCGAGAAGCTCGTGATGAGAATTCTCGACAGCGGCGGCGGCGTGGCAAGGCTCGACGACTCGGGCATGCGTCCCAAACTGATCGCCGAGATCCGCGCGACCGTCACTCAGCCGCACGGAATGTTCCTGGTCTGCGGGCCAACCGGCTCGGGCAAGACCACGACGCTCTACGCGGGCCTCCGCGAGATCGACCGGTTTCAGAAAAACATCATCACCGTCGAGGACCCGATTGAATATCACCTCGACAACATCACGCAGATGGAGATCAACACCAAGAGCGGCCAGACCTTCGCCGGCAGCCTGCGGTCGATCCTGCGTCAAGACCCCGACGTGATCATGATCGGCGAAATCCGCGACCAGGAAACGGCGACGATCGCCTGCCAGGCGGCCACGACGGGGCACATGGTGTTCTCCACCGTCCACGCCAACGACACCGTGACGGCCCTCTTCCGCCTCCTCGACCTTGGAGTCGAGCCGTTCATGATCGCCTCGGCCCTCACCGCGGTCCTCGGTCAGCGCCTGGTTCGCGTGCTCTGCGAAGCCTGCAAGGAGCCTTACAAGCCCAAGCCCGAGTTCCTCAAAAAAGCCAATCTTCCCGCCGACAAGGTCGATGTCTTCTACCGAAGGCCGACCGAGCCGCTGGAAGTTTGCCCGCAATGCGGCGGCACGGGGTTTCTCGGCCGCACCGGGATCTTCGAGCTGCTCGTGATCACCGAGCCGATGCGCGACCTGATCCGCGAAAACCCCTCGATCAACG